>JAKFCK010000280.1:0-7207 GCA_036676685.1 Chitinophagaceae bacterium
AACCCTTGGGTTAATTCCTGAGTAATTAGGATTGTCAAATCCACCGGGACTACTGGGATCAGGTGCTGCGCCATCGCCAAAGCCTAACAGAACAATTTTCCCAAACGAAGTAAAATGGGCGCCGAATCCGAATTTATCCATTGTATAATCCAGGCCCAGAGAAAATTTGCTTTGTGGTGCTGAGGCTTCTATAAATGCTTCCTCCCTGTCGCTATAAAATGTTTTTTGGTGAAGTTTAGTATCGTTGAGTACTGCTGGTATATTTATCTCATCTATTGTCAGATCCTGCAGGTTTCCTGCCAACAATACTTTGAGGGTACCTCTGCCAATTTTTTTTGTATAATCAGCTATGATATCCAACCCTGTATTAGTAGTGTTCACTGCATTGGCAAAAAACTGGGCGGTAGAAACATCCGCGGGAAATTGAGATGTAAACGAAGGATCCAATGTAGGATCATCTTTACTGAATAAACCGGAAAGAACAACCCTGTCCTTAACCTTTACTATATAACCATCAACGGTTAACGTAAATCCTGGTACAGGTTTCCATGAAAAACCAAGACTGCCGTTTACAGATGTTTCTTCTTTCAATTCAGGGATGCCCGCCGCTCTGGCAACGGTACTGGTATTGGGAGCGATGAGCGATTGTACCAGTTGACCACCACTGAAAGAAGTCAGTGTATTACTGAAATGTATTTGTGCCAGCGATGGAGCCCTGAAACCTGAGCTAACAGATCCTCTTATATTAAAATTGTCTGCGAGTTTAACACGGGTAGCCAATTTTGATGTACTTACAAAGCCAAAGTCTGAATAATTTTCAAAGCGCACAGCGATATCTACAAGCCATGCTTTGGTAACATCCAATGCCATGTCTGCATAGCCTCCAACATTTGTACGGTTGGCTTTCACCGCATCTGTATTGCTGAATCCCGGAAATCCCTGTGAACCTGATGCCTGTGTTCCGGTGGGATCATAATTTTTATAAGATTGTTCTTCCCCGCTATAAATAGAATAACGTTCATAACGGAATTCTGCGCCTAAGCCAAAATTTAAACCTTCTGCTACATCTTTAAATGATTTATTGAAATCGAGGTTGGTTGTGCTTTGTAAAAATCTGAACCCGCCATCATCAAAATGATTAGGAGTTGATTGACCAATAAGTGAAGCGTTGAACGTCTTATCCCCGTAATAATGAAAATTATTATAACCGGTATTATTACTCAGGTCCCAGCTCCAGTCATTGCCCGCACTTCCTTTTACACCATTGGCCATAGAAGCGTCGGTAATATGTGTTTGTATATGTGGGTTATAATATACTTCGCCATCTGTGGTAGTACGCATAATTGACGGAACAATAATGGGATCATAGTTATCATCAGCGGGATACCTGTCAGGTCTGGCACTTAAGTTTCTTGAATAAGCGAAAGCGTCTGAAGCTTTGTAATTATAACCACCGAAAGAGTAGAAGGTCGCTTTGCCGCCTGCACTGGTCGGTAATTCCATATTATACATAGCCCCGGCTGTAGTAACAGATCAATCACCAAAAGCCCTTCGTCCTCTATTTATATCCAGCAATGAATTTTTATTACTAAAGGGGCTTGTTGTATCCGCTTGCCTGTAGGTTTTACCCTGTGTTAAAAAATCCAGTGAAAGATTAATAAGCCCACCATTCTTTCCGAGAGCAAATCCATTATTGGCTGAAAAGGTGAATGTATTTCCATCTATTTTACTATCTGAATAGTATTGATTTCCCGCATTAAATTTCTCAGCGTTGAATTTTGTATCGTAATAACCACTCCATCCTGCATTGATAGTCCAGTGATTGATATCTTTTTTCAGGATAATGTTTATTACGCCTGCAATAGCATCAGAACCGTATTGTGCGGAAGCGCCATCTCTTAAAATTTCTATTCTGTCAACGGATGCTTCCGGAAATCTCCGGGCGCTGCTTCGTAACCCTGCTGGTACCGGTACCACTTCATACACATTTAATAATAGTATGAACATTAATACGGGTGCGGTTAGACAGAGCCCACAGACCGGTACTTTCTATTTAGACCGTAATTACAGGATTGCTAATTCAGCCGCGACCAACATAGAAGTGCAATTCTTCTTTTTAAACACGGAGCTTGCAGCCCTGACAACTGCAGACGGCACCATACTTCCTGTTTTGGCAGCAACAAGACAAATTGAAACTGTACCCGGTTGCCAGGCCAACTTCGCCGTGGCCAACGGTGCAACGACAATATTACCGCAAACCTCCAATGGAACATTCGCGGGAATAAGCTGGATCCAGGTTACCACACCAGGGTTTTCGAATTTCTACCTGCATAACGCAATAAGAGCAGTACCGGTAACCATAGAATACTTCAAAGGTAGCAGGCAAAACTCCGGAAACCTGCTGGACTGGAAAGTCGCCTGTTATAATTCACCTACCGCGACGATGGTGCTGGAACGCAGTAACGACGCAAGGAAATTTGAGGCGATCAACAGTATTACGGAAACGGCTACACGCTGTTTACAGCCATTCAGTTTTGTGGATGCTTCACCGCTCGCTGGCATGAATTACTACAGGCTAAAAACGATCGATGCTGATGGAAAGGAAAGCTATAGCACTATCGTGGCAATCATGAATAAAGACAAAGGTTTTGCAATGGTAAGCCTGATGCCAAATCCTGTACAGACCACTGCGGTCCTGAGCATCAGCAGTGCTGCAAAAACCACGATGCAGGTTGTGGTCTCAGACCTGGCAGGAAAACAACTAAGCAAACAAAGTGTCACATTGATAGCCGGCAACAACCAGGTACCACTTAAACTGGCCAACCTTGCATCGGGAACATACCAGGTGACGGGTGTATCGGCTGACGGTACGGTCACGACGTTAAGATTTGTAAAGGAATAATTAATTCTATCAAGCTATAATTAATTAAAAGGCCGCCTCATGTTTTGAGGCGGCCTTTTAATAATATTAATGAATCAGCCAGGTACTAACCTAAAAACCGAGTACGTCTTTCATCGTATGCACGCCGGTTTTACCTGCCATGAATTCTGCAGCCAGCACGGCACCGGATGCAAAACCCTGCCTGCTGTTGGCAGTATGGATGATCTCAATTTCATCCACCGCTGAGCTATACCTCACATAGTGAGTGCCGGGAGCGGGATCAATACGTTTGCTGATAATAGGCACCTCGTTCTGCAGATCCGTCTGATCGTTCACCCATTTATTTTTCAAAGGATTATGCTGGATGATCTGTTCGGCTAAAGTAATGGCTGTACCACTTGGGGCATCCAGCTTGGCTGTATGGTGGATCTCTTCCACCAGGATCGTATAATCTTTATGAGGCGCCATTAACGCAGCAAGTTTTTTATTGATCTCAAAAAATATATTTACGCCGATGCTGAAATTGCTTGCATACAACAGCCCGCCATTTTTTTCCTCACAATATTTTTTCACCTCATCCCATTTATCCATCCAGCCAGTACTGCCACTAATCACCGGGATGCCTGCATCAATACATTGTTTGATGTTTTGAATAGCAGAATGCGGGCTGGTAAATTCTATGGCCACGTCGCAGCTGCGAAGGTTTTCAGGAGTAAACTCATCCAGGTTGTCGGCATCTATTTTCAGGCCGATACTATGGCCTTTCTGCAGGGCAATTGATTCAATTGTTTTACCCATTTTACCATACCCTATTAAGGCAATAGTTAACACAGGAGCAACTTCCTGGTCCTGTGCGGTGACTGGTGACGTCAGGCGACTTTTATTTTTCATAGCCCAAAATATTTAATGGTTAATTACCGATGTTCAACACGAGGCTTAACCCGTTGGTACCGGCCATGGGACTGTGGCCGGCTTTGATCCGCAGGCTGAGTTCATCACTCACGTCAAATGTTTTCAGGTGTGCATCTACGGCCGCATCGGCAACATTCAGCCCCCAGAATGCAATAAAAAATAAGACGGAATAATCAACATTCTGCCTAACGGCATTCCTGAAAACCCTTATCCTTTCCGGCTGGTCCTTTACGCTAAAGTAGGGCTGCTTGATCTGGACATCATTTGCCGGATCGTTGTCGGTTGCAAGTATGTAAGCATTTTTTGCATCTTTGTACTGCCGGATATTACGGAAAAATAGATAACCCGTTGTACCAAGTGCGCCATAAACCAAAGGTATCTTCCAGTATTTTTTATTTGTCGCCTGCCCCCAACCGGGTATCATCAGCGACCGCAATACTGCAACGTTTGGATTGTATTTTTTTGCCGTGTCAGCAGTTGTACCTTTTATAATAGTATCTGCGGCGATCCTCAGGGTAGAGTCCATGCGTTTTCCTGTTTTCTGCCCCATAGCGAATTGTACGGCAAAACAAAGGATAAATAAAACGGATCCTATTTTTATCTGGGGGTTCAACTTACTTTTATGTTCAGTTTATCCAATAAACCGTTGAGTTCGTCAAGGGAATAATATTCAAATAAAATACTACCGGATCCTTTTTTGGAATGATTGAGTTTTACCTTGGTACTGAACTGGGAAGCTAAATTATCTTCAATCTTCTTATAAGCGGGTGGCAGGGGAGTTTTTACCGATGTTTTAACATTGTCCTGGCCGGTATACATTTTCCGCACCAGGTCTTCCGTTTGCCTTACTGACAACGACCTGTTTTTGATCTCTGAAAAAATAAATAATTGTTTGTCTACCATGTCCACGTTGATCAATGCCCTGGCATGACCCATGCTGATAGTGCCATTCCTCACCGCCACCTGGATATCAGGGGGTAACTTGAGAAGGCGGATATAGTTAGTAACTGTGCTTCTTTCTTTACCCATTCGTTCTGCCACCTGTTCCTGAGTATAATCCAGGTCATCCATCAGTCGTTTGTAGCTAAGGGCAATTTCAATTGCATTGAGGTTTTCTCTCTGCAGGTTTTCTAACAACGCGAGCTCAAGCAGCTGGCTGTTCTGAGTTTCCCGGATGTAAACCGGAACATCTTTCAGCCCGGCAATTTTTGCTGCCCTGAATCTTCTTTCTCCTGCAATCAACCGGTATTTGCCATGGCTGACCGGCATCACCGTCAGGGGCTGTATAAGGTTATGCAATTTAATGGAGGCAGCCAGTTCGCTCAGTGCTGTTTCATCAAAATCTTTACGAGGCTGGTTGGGATTAGGTTCAATCTGGTCCAGGGGTATACGGTGGGAAGAAGTATTTTTTTCAACTACGTCTGCCCTCAGGTCACCGCTCGTATTTTTAAGGTCTGCATCAATATTCTGTAAAAGGCTTCTTATGCCTTTTCCCAGTGCATCCTTTTTTTTTGGTTGAGTCATAAATTCAATTTGATAATTCTATAATTAGCTAATAAGCTAATTCATTCGGATCAGGATTATTTCTATTTTGTGGAGAGCTTGATACATCTGGCACATTAGCACATTAGCACATTAGCACATCAGCACATCAGCTGATTACCTTGTCTTCCTGCCTGATCTTTGTCAAATTGTTTTTTTGAAGGATCTCTTTTGCCAGGTTAAGGTAATTCACCGCGCCCTTGCTATCACTATCATAAAGAATAACGGGTTTGCCAAAGCTCGGGGCCTCACTGAGCCTCGTGTTCCTGTGTATAATGCTATTAAAAACCATTTCCTCGAAATGTCGCCTTACTTCGCTCACTACCTGGTTACAGAGCCTCAGCCTGCCGTCGTACATCGTCATCAAAATACCTTCTATCTTCAATTCGGTATTCAACCTGTTCTGTACAATCTTTACGGTATTCAATAATTTACCCAAACCTTCCAGGGCGAAAAATTCTGTTTGCACGGGTACAACCACGCTATCAGAAGCTACCAAAGCATTTACGGTGATCAACCCAAGGGAAGGTGAACAGTCGATTACGATAAAATCATAATCATCCCGGATCGGTTCCAGGATTCTTTTTAAGGCGCTTTCCCTGTTAGGAAAATTGATCATCTCAATTTCTGCACCTACAAGATCAATATGAGAAGGGATAAGATCGAGGTGAGGTATATCTGTTTTTAACACCACCTCTTTGGCTTCTGCCTCATTCACCATGCAGTCGTATAGGCTTTTTGTCACATTATGCAGGTCAAACCCTACACCCGTAGTACTATTGGCCTGGGGATCCGCATCCACCAACAAAGTCCTGTATTCCAACACCGCAAAACTGGCTGCCAGGTTAATGGCGGTGGTCGTCTTTCCAACGCCGCCCTTTTGATTTGCAATACCTATGATTCTTGCCATCTGCTGTCTTATTGGTAGTTTTAATTTTAAGTTATTCTGCGTTTCGTTCCAACCTGGATGGCAGCCATCGAAATACCCTCTATTTTGGCAAACATCGGAATTATTTTAATGTTAACCCCGATTAAAATGCCAAGTTGGCAAATTTAGTGAATCGGTATAAAATTGGGAACAATCAGCCCGTATAAATGTTATACCACAAAACCATGTTTTATTACCAAATGTATATAGATGATAACAATAATATCAGGTTCCAACAGGGATGATAACAATACCAAAAAAGTAGCGTTTGAATACCAACGGCTCCTGGGAGAAAAAAATGTAGCGGCCAAAATATTTTAATTAGACGAAATTAACAGCACCCTCAGAAACGAATCCTTCATTAAATCAGAGACAGAACTCCTGGTCCCCTCCGAAAAATTTATCATTATCATGCCGGAATACAACGGATCTTATCCCGGCATTCTTAAGCTGATGATGGACAATACCGATATCAAAAAAGCTTGGTGGTATAAAAAAGTTTTGCTTACCGGTGTTTCCACCGGCCGCGCAGGCAACCTGAGGGGGATGGAACATCTTAGTGGCGTTTTGCTGCATATGAGGATGCAGGTGCATTATAACCGTTTGCCCATCAGCCTGGTGGATAAACTTATGGACGACCAGGACCAGTTTACTGACCTGGCCACACTCAGTGCCATTAACATACAATTGGATGAGTTTCTAAAATTTTAATCTAATTTTCAAAAAAAAAACGAATGCGCTCACCTTTAGCGGTTATAATTTTTCTTGCGATCATGCTTGGCCTGGACTATTATTTCTACATGGCCATAAGAACAGTTTCCCAAACAGCTTCTTACAGGACAAAAATGGTGATTGGTGGTATATACTGGACAATAACACTCCTGGCAGTGATCGGGTTCCTGGTATTTGCATTTGCAGATCAGCAATTCCTCGGTAAAAAACTG
>JAKFCK010000281.1:0-8370 GCA_036676685.1 Chitinophagaceae bacterium
ATTTTCCAATCCCGCGGTGAAGGTTTACCCTTACCTGTTTCAATATTGTACGGAGGCTTAACAGAAAAACTGCCCATTTCATACTGCAGTGTGCCATAAACTCAACAGCTTCCCGCCATTTTCTATGGCCGAAAAGCAGGTTGGTTTGGCCATCCTGTTCGTTGAGCCAGGTGTAACCGGGGTCCCCTGACGCTGAGTGATGGCAGGCAGGTTTCCCGTTCAATATTTGGCAAAACAACCGGCATAGCAGAACTTTGTACAATAGCGTCCAGGTACTTATTTATTGCTGTCAGCCTCCATCCCGCCAGTCCGGTACATGGTTCGACATACTGGCCTGATATGGATATATAAGCCTACCTTACATCAACTTTGTTGTCTAACAATTGAAGGATGTTTAATTTTCAGCTTTATGTTATCAGAACCTCACCATATTATTGCCATTGGCGCCTCGGCGGGGGGACTGGAAGAAATCAATTCTTTTTTTGACCATACACCCTGTGATGGCGTATCGTACATCATTGTGCAGCATTTGTCCCCGGACTTTAAAACACGCATGGTGGAAATACTTGCCAGGCACAGTAAGTTGCTTGTAAAGGAGGCGGAAGATAATATGCCTGTCAAGAGCAATGAAGTTTACCTGATACCGAATGATAAATTTATGACCATCCGGGACGGGAGGTTATACTTAACGGATAAAGCTCCCAACAAAGGGCCACATCTCACGATCAACACATTCTTTAAGTCGCTCGCAGCCGACAGTGGCCAAAGAGCGATTGCAGTAGTACTCTCGGGGTTAGGTTCCGACGGAACTGAAGGTATCAAGGCCATTAAACAGGCCGGTGGTATGGTAATGGTTCGTGAGCCGGAAACAACAGAATTCAGCAGTATGCCATCCAATGCTATAGCTACCGGTTTGGTTGATTTTGTTTTAGAGCCGGAAGGAATGCCGGACACCATAGAAGACTATGTGGCCCAGGGTGCGCTGACATCTACTGCCAGCCAGGAGGATGAAAAAAACCTTAATGCTATCACACAATTTATAAAAGAACACTCCCCACTGGATTTTACCAATTATAAACAAGCCACCATATTAAGGCGGATCAGAAGAAGGGCAACCACTAATAATTTCCCCCGGCTAGATCTTTACTTTGATTTTTTAAAAACAAACCCGGCAGAAGTAATAGCGCTCAGCCAGGATTTTTTAATCAGTGTTACAGCATTTTTCAGGGACAAAGAGGCATTTGATTTTATACAAACTATTGTCATACCAGACATCCTGCACAAATTGTTGCCCGGCGAAGAATTTAAATTATGGATCGCGGGATGTGCTACAGGAGAAGAAGCTTATTCAATGGCCATATTGGTGCATGAGCAGTTAACCGGTCCTTTTCAAAACAGGGAAGTAAGGATATTTGCCACGGATATCGATACGGCCGCATTGGTACATGCGGGAAAGGGCTTATACCCGTATTCTGCTGTAAAAGACATACCAGCAGACCGCCTTCAGAAATATTTTATAAAAGAAGGCAACTTTTATCGTGTGATACCGGAAATAAGGAGGATGATGATATTTGCCCAACATGACCTGGTAAAGAATCCACCGTATTGCAACATGCATTTTATCAGTTGCCGTAACTTATTGATATACATGGCGCCCGCCCTGCAGAAAAAAATATACCTCATGCTTTTATTCGGGCTTAAACTGGATGGCTATTTATTTTTAGGCTCCAGCGAAAACCCAACCCCTATTTTAAAAAACCTTGCAGTGATCAATAACAACTGGAAGATCTATAAAAATATAGAGAAAAAACAGGCTGTGAATTTTGAAGGTTTTTTCCTGCCGCAAATGGCAGGTGTTAAAGGGCACCAACCCGGCGTTTTACCTGCGGTTCCTTCTAAAAATACGAATCATACTATGGAAGAAGCAGTAAATGCAACGCTTGTAAGAGATCTTGAGTATTTGGGTATTTGCATTGATGCCAATAATAACGTGATCAGAACTTATGGAGACACGACAAAATTCCTGCTGCAGAAAAATTTTAATACAAACCTGGCAGACCTGCTTCCCGGCCCCCTTGCCGTAGCTTTCAATTCTCTTTGTATTCAAACCAAAAAGTCTAATGAGAAGACAAGCCTGCACGGGATAAAAATAAAACAGGGCGAAACATTTATTAAAGTTAACATCGCTGTCAGCCCTTTACAAATGCCAAAATCAGACCAGCCTTTGTTCCTGGTTACTTTCAGTGAAGATAAATCAAATGGCCGGGAGCAGCCGGAAGACAAAACATACAATGAGAAAGCGTCGCTGGATCAATACACGTTATTGCTGGAGCAGGAAGTAAAGGAACTTAAAGACAAACTGCAGGCCGCCTACGAGCAGCTTGACGCCTCTAACGATAATATGCAATCCTACAACGAAGAGCTGCTTTCCTCTAACGAAGAGATGCAATCGGTAAACGAGGAAATGCAATCGGTAAACGAGGAATTACATACGATCAACGCCGACTTCCAGCTCAAAAACAAAGAGTTGCAGGAGGTTAATGATGACCTGAATAATTATTTCAGGAGCAATATCAACGGGCAATTATTTGTGAACAAAGACCTCTTGTTGATGAAATTTTCTCCGGGTACAGTGAAACAGATCAACCTGCTGCCGGCGGATATCGGAAGGCCGCTGAGCAATATAAGCACCAATATTAAATTTGAGACCATTGAAAAAGATATTAAACAGGTCATTGCAGAAGGCGGAATTATCACGAAAGAGATAGAGACCGATGATGGTAAATGGTACCAGGTAATGACCATGCCCTATATACATACCGATAATCAAAGAGATGGCGCTATTCTTACTTTTAATGATATAACAGAATTAAAGCATACGCAACTGGATCTCGATAAGAAAAATGAAAGCCTCCTGAGGATAAATGCAGACCTTGATAACTTTGTTCACACGGCTTCTCATGACCTGCTTGCCCCGCTGGGAAATATTGAAATGAGTATTAATGTAATGAATGAAATAAAGGTTGTTGATCCCGAGTTGGAAAAATTCCTTTCCACCATCAATAATTCTGTAAAAAAATTCCGTTCCCTGATAAATGACATTTCCCATATTGCCAAAATAGAAAGCGATATGATAACTACGGAATTGGTGGATGTGAATGATATCATCAATAATATAGAATGGAGCCTGGATAATAAAATAAAAGAGGCCAGCGCCATTATCATCAGGGATATAAAGGTGCCCAATATAGTTTTTTCTAAAAAGAACCTCAGAAGTATTCTTTTTAATCTTATTTCCAACAGTATAAAGTTTAAAAGAGGAGAACCACTTGTAATCAATATCAGCACCAGCATCCAGGATAAACACGTGATATTATCGGTAAGCGACAATGGCACAGGTATTTCAAAGGAAGATATTTCTAAAATTTTCACCCTCTACACCCGTCTCCAGAAGGATGTGGAAGGCCATGGAATTGGTTTATATCTTGCAAAAAAGATAGTGGATGCATCCGGGGGAAATATTTTGGTAGAAAGTGAACTGGGACGGGGAACTAAATTTATTATATCTCTCCCCAAAAAAGACTAAGGGTAATGGGACTACCCAATCCAACACTGAGTTAAAATTTTTGGTGGCCAATGACGGTAAACCCATGACGGGATTCCGGGCAAACCTTTCGGTGACCTGGCCGTTAAAGCTGCTTATGTACAGGAAGGGCCATGGATCTGGCACCTAACCGCAGGCAGCGGCGATCATTCATTATTTAAAAAATGTACCTATGTATTATGATAGCTATAAAGCGGATTATGATATTTTCGACCGGGTCCCGGAAATAGACATGGGTAGCCTTGTTTTACGGGGACTTGTTCCAGATTCCGAATGTGAGGCTAAGGCTTATCTTCAAAATTCCAACAACAATTCTGTAAAGAAGTATTTACCCAATGCATATGTAGAGTCCGAGGAAGCTGCATTTGGGAAAATGCATGATTTTACCAGGTCCTTTCTACTAAAAAAGAAGATATTATTTGCGATCGCTTTGAAAGAAGACCCTTCCCCGATTGGATATGTCCTGTGTAATTCCCCCCTGCAGACTTTTACCTCCAGCGATTTGTTGATAGACGAATGGACCATTGATTTTTGGCTCGCAGAAACTTCCAGGCACCAGGGGATCATGAAAGTGGCCATCAACACTGTTTTGAACTACCTGAAGTCAAAAAATGTGACAAAAGTGTTCGCATTTGCTAACAAAAAGAACAGGACCAGTATAAATCTTTTACAAAAATGCAACCTGGAATTTATCGATGACTCTTCCGTAAAAGATATGATGACCTTTGGCATCAAACTCTGAGATCCCGTACGGGTGGCTCATAGTACCCCCGCGCCGGCCTTCCCCGTATGGCGAAACTATGTAATGCCGGAATTAAGCTTACCTTGTGCCCTTACCACACCAATATGCCCACTAAAGAAGAAATTATCCAGGATCTCATTGAGCACAACGATGAACTGGAGAATTATTTTAGAAACACCATCATTCCCCAATTATTTGTAGATGCTGATTTAATACTGCGAAAATTTACCCCGCCCGCTATGAAACAGTTTAGCCTGGCCTTAACCGACGTGGGAAGATCTATTATTGATATTAAAGATAATTTTCGTTTTCCGTCTATTATTGAAAATATCCAATCTGTGATAGACAGTAACGAAATTCTTGAAAAGGAAATCCAGACCACCGATCTGCGATGGTTCCAGATGAATATCATTCCATACATCACCCAGCGCAACAAAAAGACAAATGGGGTGATCATTACATTCGTGGAAATCACCTTCCGGATCAAAGACCTGAAAGAGCAGGAAAAATTAATTTCCGATCATGAAACACTTTTAGATACACTCTCTCATGATATTAAAACGCCACTCAGCAACCTCGTCTTAGCAATTGAGGAGTTTAAATTAATAGGGTTAAACAACCAGGAAGAATTTGAGCGTATGCTGCAGGTTGTAGAAAGGGCTTTGACGAAAATGCAGCTACTGATTAAGGAATTGAGTGAAATACGGGAAGCTGAGCATAAATATAAAGCGCACCAGGAACTTTTAAACCTGGAACATATAATGGAGGATGTGCGGCTTACGCTGAATGAAGATATCAGGACTGCCGGTGCACTTATTAAAACGGATATCCAGGTTTCGGAGATCACTTTTTCCCGCAGGAAACTAAGGAGCATCATTTATAACCTGTTAAATAACGCTATTAAATATCGCTCGCCACACAGGCCACCGGAAATAATGATTACCACCAGGCGGGATGAGGATTTTATCCTGCTGTCCATAAAAGACAATGGAATAGGCGTAGCTGCGGACAAACAAGAGGCGATATTTTCCAAATACTACAGGCTGGACAACCAGATACAGGGTTCCGGCATCGGCTTATACCTTGTAAAGGAACTTGTACGAAATTCAGGAGGGAAGATTTTTTTGGAAAGTACAGAAGGGGAGGGGACAGAAATTAAAGTCTTTATTAAAAGTGAATAGGTGAATGGGTGAATGAGTGAATGGGTGAATGGGTGAATGAGTGAATAGGTGAATAGGTGAATGAGTGAATAGGTGAATGAGTGAATGGGTGAATGAGTGAATAGGGGAATGGGGGAATGCGTGAGATCGGTGCGAACGGACCGTAACCGGGGGCTGCACTTAGGTAAACACTACCCGCGGGGAAATAAGCTATGCATCTCCTCAATATACAAGTTTAAAAAAGCCTCGCAGATCAGCAGGGAGACAGCAAAAATTTAACCCCTCACGCTGTTTCGCTTTGTGCCCTAAAAAATTGCCAAACTGGGTTGCTGTTTTGTAAAATCATTTTTCTATCTATTCTTTTTCGGGAAGAGTTTTGTTGCGACGCTTTATTTTTACACGCTGCCGGAACAATTATGTGGAGACATGCTGCGCAAATATCCTGTCAATTTCAGCCACAATGGCTTTTGTGTTGGAGGGTTTATTAATGAAACCATCTGCGCCGCAATCTTCTGCCAGTTGTTGTGTATTATCATTACCGGATAACAGGATGATCGGTATATCCCCTGTAGTTTTATTTTGTTTCAATTGCCGGCAAAGTTCACCACCGTGAATGCCTTTCATCTGGATATCTAAAAAAATAATATCCGGTAGTTTTAAAGAGAGTTTTTCCCACAGATGGTTACCATTTAGCGAAGTATCCACGTCATATCCCTTTGACACAAGGCTTGCTTTGAATAACATCAAAAACTCCTTCTCATCATCTACTGCAATAATATACGGTGAACCATTTCTCATTTTCTTCATCCGCTTTAATTTAATAACGCTATATTCTATGCGGCAAGAACTCTGCCGCTTATTGGTTGCTGTAATCCCGCATTTATTTGGGAACCTGACAGTGATAACTGAGTAAGGGTGGGTAAAATTGGGGTCTTTGTAGTGTTGAGCGGTGGGGTGGGATGTAAGAATTTCCCGGTATTTAGCCGTCCTCGCCGGATGAGGCAACAGAAAAAACAAAACCAAAAGACAAAAACGAGAAACCCGTAAAAAAAATCTGTCGCAGTAAAAAGGACTTAACGAAGTTTTGAAGTTCTCTTCCGCTCTTTTGCAGGCTCTTTCATACTCTGCAGTTTGAATGCAAAAAACAAGAGGTAAAGAAGTTATACCGTATTTGGTGTAAACAGACCTAACGGGAAACGTTGCACGGGTTTCAGAAGCTGGAAACCATTGTGAGGCCATATACACTTAACGCTGGCACAGCCATGACCTGGAACTGAAGCGATGTTTTACGATCTGCTGCCTTAGGTTATAGCCGATAAGGAATTTACTCAATTACATTCACCGTCTATACATTTAACTCCTCCGTTTACTCACTGGCAGTACCAATAATGCCGGAAGCTCAGCTATTTTGAGGTGTTAACACTTTCGCTATCAGCCCGGGAAATATCCCACCTGGGAGGGATGCGATTTTTTCATGTACTTTATAAATCACATACAAATGAAACATGCTGTTTTTTCCTGGCCAACCTTCCTGCTTTCTTCGATGCTACTGGCCACATCCTGCCAGAAGGAAGCCATCACCACAGGTGAATCCGAAGTGCATGCTCTTTCGGCCAATGCAGCAACTTCAAACGTCTTTAAAGGCCCTGTGGTGGCTATAGGCGAGGGGCATGCAAGGTCATGGATACGTATTGGTCACGATGGAAAGCCCCTGGAAATAGGGGTTGAGCTCACCGATGAGGGACTGGAAACTCTGCCTGATCATAACTACCCGATGCTTTTGCCCCTGCACCAGAAAGCAAAAGAGGTCACCCCTTTTGATCATATAGGATTCAACTATATGCGCCACGGGCATTTCCCTCCCGGTGTATTTGATGTTCCCCATTTTGATGTACATTTTTATCTGCAAACCGTAGAGGAGCGACTGGCCATACCTGCACCTTCTCCTGCTTCTATGCCCATGTTTATGTTGCTGCCCCCGGCAGGTTATATGCCTGCAACTTATACGCCCACGGCACCAGAAGCACAGATGGGTCTGCACTGGGGTCCTCCACCACCCACATTTATGCCTTTCACAAGGGTAATGATCTATGGTAGTTACAATGGTGAATTAACTTTTATCGAACCCATGGTCACCGTTACCCACCTGCAGGGCACTGGCAGTTCCAACCCTTATCTACAGCCAGCCAAATTTGCTGAAGCAGGCAATTACCCAACGATATTTAATGTGTATACAGATGCAAAGTCCGGCAGTCATCACGTGACGCTGAGCAATTTTGTGGCGCGTACGGCCAACTAATAATCTATAACAGGCAGGTATGTATGCTTTAACATCCGGCAGTGAACCAAAAGTAACTGCCGGTTTTTATTTTAAAAGCATTTTGAAATGTTGAATTTTAAATTCTAAATGTTGATTGAAAGATGCAGTTTGCAAGCTGGGGGGTGTGATAATTTGCAGTAGGTCTGAAAAGAATAAAAAATAAGGAATAAGAAATAAAGAATAAGGAATAAGAAATAAGGAATAAGAAAGTTGGAGGACTCCACGTTTGATATACTGAACGAGAAACGAGAAACAGTTTTGAAATGTTGAATCCCGCCTTCGCTTAAGCTATGGACGGGCAGGGTTGAATTTTAAATGATAGATGCAGTTTGCAAACCGGGTGGAGGACCCCAGGTTAGAACGGACCCAACGAGAAACGAGCAACAACTACTTATCGCTTCCGGTTTTTATTCAACGATCTTTTTACCCCCTTTTCGATTTCAACAACAAGAAACGTAATACCAGAGACGCCCGTGACGATCAATAATTCTGTGAGTGTAAGGGGTTGTGTATGAAAAAACTTATTAAGAAAAGGCACGTAGAT
>JAKFCK010000282.1:0-2020 GCA_036676685.1 Chitinophagaceae bacterium
TGCAAAATAAATATTGGCTTAAATATACTTCGGAAAAGGCATGACGGCTACCATGACCTCAAAACTATTTTCTACCCGATTGGGTTATCAGATGCGCTTGAAATTATTAAGGCTGAAGATCAATCGAACAACGTAGTATTCAGCAGTTCCGGCATTCCAGTTCCCGGGGCAGAAGAAAACAATCTTTGCATTAAAGCGTACAACTTACTTAAAAAAGATTTTCCCGGGATCCCTGCGATAAAAATTCACTTACACAAGGCCATCCCAATGGGTGCGGGCCTGGGCGGTGGTTCTGCGGATGCGGCTTTCATGTTACAACTGCTCAATAATAAATTCGGGCTAAATTTATCAACTGAACAATTGATCAATTATTCCTTGCTGCTGGGCAGTGACTGCCCTTTTTTTATCGTAAATAAACCCTGTTATGCAACAGGCCGTGGGGAGGAATTAAAGGAAATTTCACTGGATCTCTCCTCCTATAAAATTCTACTGGTACACCCCGGAATCCACGTAAGTACCGCCGATGCTTTTTCAGCAATCAGTTTTACGCAGAACTCCCCTGACCTGGAACGGCTTATACAACAGCCGCCTGGCGAATGGAAAGGTTTGGTAGTGAATGATTTTGAAAAAACGGTTTTCATTAAATTCCCCGAAATATGCGATATAAAAGATAAGTTATACGGCCAGGGTGCCCTGTATGCCAGCATGTCCGGGAGCGGAAGTTGTGTTTACGGTATCTTTCAAAAAGATGATAGCCCGGTAATAAATTTCCCGGCGCATTACTTCTGCCATTGGGTTTAATCTTTTATCTTTGATATATCAAATTATCTACAACCATAGCATTTTTAAGCAGTAACCTTGATCTGCTGAATCACTAAAGCCCGGCCGGCTGCTCCTAAGAGGAGACCCCACAATTTACTTAACGTGAACCCTTATTAAAAGCCCGCTGGCTTTCACTATTGACCATTCACTTATTCACCCATTCACCCATTGACCTTTTAAAAAATATCATCATGAACGAAACGATCCAGTCTTCTGCCAATACCCAATACTTTTTAGACCTGGAAGATAAATACGGTGCACACAACTATCATCCCTTACCGGTAGTACTGAAACGAGGACTTGGTGTACATCTTTGGGATGTGGACGATAAACAATATTATGATTTCCTTAGTGGCTACTCTGCGGTAAACCAGGGGCACTGCCATCCTGCAATTGTGAATGCACTAATTGAACAGGTGCGAACACTAACCCTTACTTCCCGTGCTTTTTACAACGACCAGTTGGGAGAATATGAAAAATTCATAACTGATTTTTTCGGGTATGATAAAGTATTGCCTGTAAACACCGGTGTGGAAGCCGTAGAAACCGCGCTGAAACTTAGCCGGAAATGGGGATATACCGTGAAGGGCATTGAAGAAAACAAAGCAAAGATCATCGTTTGCTCAGCCAACTTTCATGGGCGCACTATCGGTGTTATTTCCTACAGCACTGATCCATCATCTACTACAGGTTTTGGTCCATTTGTCCCCGGCTTTGAAGTGATTCCCTATAATGATCTTGACGCATTGGAAGCAGCGTTGCAGGATAAAAATGTTTGTGCATTTTTATTTGAACCGATACAGGGGGAAGCTGGCGTGGTCGTGCCCGATGATGGTTATTACAAAGGCATCCGTGCGCTCTGCGATGAACATAATGTTTTGATGGTGGCAGATGAGATCCAAAGCGGGCTTTGCAGGACCGGTACTATGCTGGCATGTGATCTTGAAAATGTGCGCCCCGACATCCTGGTCCTGGGCAAAGCATTAAGTGGTGGCGTGTTGCCCGTGAGTGCAGTACTAGCAGATGATGAAATTATGCTTACGATTAAGCCAGGTGAACATGGCAGTACTTATGGCGGTAATCCCCTGGCCTGTAAAGTAGCCATGGCAGCACTCTCAGTTTTAAAGGAAGAAAATATGGCGGCCAATGCAGCCGCGATGGGTGAACTGTTCAGGAGTGAACTCGCAAATTTAAATTC
>JAKFCK010000283.1:0-7010 GCA_036676685.1 Chitinophagaceae bacterium
ATGTACGCCTAACAGTGGTTTCCAGTGAAACTTTACAAAACAGGCTTTACCCTGTGCATTGATAAAACGGAAAGTATGTACGCCGAAACCTTCCATCATCCTGAAACTCCTCGGTATCGCACGGTCACTCATGGCCCACATGATCATGTGCATACTTTCCGGCATCAGCGAAATAAAATCCCAAAACGTATCATGGGCAGATGCTGCCTGCGGCATTTCATGATGTGGCTCGGGTTTTACCGCATGCACCAGGTCAGGGAATTTAATGGCATCCTGGATAAAAAATACCGGTATGTTGTTCCCCACGAGGTCATAATTGCCTTCATCGGTATAAAATTTTACTGCAAACCCCCTTACATCTCTTGCCAGGTCGGTCGAACCCCTGGAGCCTGCTACTGTTGAAAATCTCACGAACACCGGCGTCTGTTTCCCGGGTTGCTGTAAAAAACCTGCCTTGGTATATTTTGCCATGGATTCATACAGTTCAAAAACACCGTGGGCGGCGCTACCCCTCGCGTGCACGATTCTCTCGGGGATTCTTTCATGGTCGAAATGTGTGATCTTTTCTCTCAATATAAAATCCTCGAGTAAGGTGGCACCCCTTTCGCCGGATTTAAGCGAGTTCTGGTTGTCATTTATCTTTAGACCCTGGTTGGTGGTGAGAAACTGGTCTGCACCATGTTCAATATCCGGCTGCAGATCTGCAGATTTTTTGTTCTCTTTTGATGGTTTTGATTTGTTGGTAGCCATGGTTTATGTTTGAAGGTGAGGTTAATTACCCTCAAATGTTATGCTACTTTTACTACAACCATTTCAAAACGTTAGGATTACAAAATGCGGGAAAACCAGTCACCAAATTATGTTTGCTGTAGAAGGATAACCTCACACTGTGCCTGGTATTCTCCCGATCCCCCGCCATTAGCCTGCAAATAATCTGGCATCGGATTTTATGTAGTAAGGGTAAATATTAATTATGAAAACTACGGAAAATGCACCCCTGGTGCCGGAAAATGTAAAAGGAAAATCTGTTGACCTGGAAGAGTCTGTCCTTGAAAAAAATGCGGAGGATGCGGAAAACACGTTCAACCGGGCCTGTACAAGATTATTGAATCCCCCGATCTGGCACGAACTTGCCGGCACCCTGAGTGCCGGGTTCGAATTGAATGACGAGGATGCACAATACCCGGAACGACTGGCTGGTGTAAATGATTACTTGAAAATTAGTATCCCCGGACCCGGCAACAGCGCCGGGGATGGCTTTGACTGGGTAAAAGTAGAAGCCATCGAGGAAAATACAATCCCTGGTGCGGAGGCCAGTTTTGCAATGAGGGTAAGAGCATCCCCTAGCCCCACGCATGTTGAGAAAGGTACTGCCCATTTTTTTAAGGAGGATGCTACTTCAACATTTATTGTAAAAAGAACGGGCAATGAGATCACCGTTTCGTATCACGGGAGAAATGAACTGCCGAATACAGACGGTGATCTCACGGACAAAATTAGGAACACACTCGTGGCTTCAGGAGCAGCATTGGGATTATCGGAACTACATTGGAAGGCCCTGCTAAAAGGATTATTAGCAAAAGAAATAGGCGGCCACATCGAAGATAACAAGCGGGAGTGATGGCCGCATCTTGTGAAAATAGTTTTCGTATATTACCGGTAAAAAAATATGCAACAAACCAGCACGCAGAGAACCACCTGGTGGATCTTTGTATTACTCGTTTTTCCAATTATGGGCCTCGCCCAGCCTACGGAGCAGTTTATCAAAGTTGTTGTAGCGCCGGATCATACCAATTGGACCTACCGGGTAAATGAAAAGGTTACTTTTAACATCACGGTTTTACAAAATGGTAACCCGCTGAAGAATGTAAAATTAAGGTACCAGTTCGGCCCTGAAAAAATGGATCCGGTAAAAACGGATTCGCTGGTATTGAACAAAGATAATTTATCAGTAGATGCAGGCACCATGAGCAAGCCCGGCTTTCTTCGATGCGTGGCTACGGTGACGGTTAATAATAAAACTTATCGGGGTACGGGTACTGCCGCCATTGACCCGGAGAAGATATCTCCTGCTGCGTCCTCCCCGGCAGACTTCGGTGACTTTTGGGAACAGGCAAAATCGGACCTTGCAAAAATTCCCATGGATGCAAGAATGACCTTAATGCCTGAACGCTGCACCGAAAAAACCAATGTGTACCATGTAAACATCCAAAACTTCAGACCGGGGTCACGACTTTATGGAATCTTATGTGTGCCCAAAAAAGAAGGAAAATATCCTGCGATCCTGAAAGTCCCGGGTGCTGGGGTAAGGCCCTATGTCGGAGATGTAATAAACGCAGAAAAGGGCTTTATCACGTTAGAGATCGGCATTCATGGCGTGCCCGTAAATATGGAACCGTTGGTGTATTCAAATCTTGCCGCTGGTGGCCTGTTTGGGTATTGGAACGTAAACCTGGATGACCGCGACAGGTATTATTATAAGCGGGTTTACATGGGTTGTGTAAGGGCAAATGATTTTTTGGTAAGCCTGCCACAGTACGATGGTGCTAATTTGGGTGTAATGGGTGGCAGCCAGGGAGGTGCATTATCGATTGTCACAGCTGCCCTGGATAAAAGGGTGAAATTTTTGGCGGCATTTTATCCTGCCCTGTCTGATCTCACGGGATATCTAAAGGCAAGGGCCGGGGGATGGCCGCATTTGTTTGATAAGAATAACATTGCTTTCAACAATACAACACAAAAAATTGAAACTGCGGCTTATTATGACGTGGTGAATTTTGCGCGGCTCCTGAAGGTACCGGGTATGTACAGTTGGGGTTTTAATGACGAGACCTGTCCTCCCACATCGATGTACGCAGCCTACAATGTGATAATGGCTTCCAGGGAATTATTCCTTGTACCCGAAACTGGTCACTGGACCTATCCTGAGCAGGTGGAGAAACTTACCGGTTGGCTGGTTGAAAAATTACAAGCCCGGTAATATTACACCCCTAAGCAAATTATTTTGTTAACCTGTGAATGAGTAGCGCTGCCCGTTTTATGAGTTTTGGATATTCCTGCAGGTTGATAGTTTCACCGGGAGCATGGGCACCGGTACCCGGTGCACCCAGGCCATCAAGGCAATCCATG
This sequence comes from Chitinophagaceae bacterium, assembly GCA_036676685.1. GTDB lineage: Bacteria > Bacteroidota > Bacteroidia > Chitinophagales > Chitinophagaceae > Ferruginibacter. Next base: position 3,130 of record JAKFCK010000283.1, read on the forward strand.
TAAGCAGCCACGTACGAAACATCCCCTGCGCCGCGGGAACCCGGGTCATTCGCTTTTACCTGGCCCATCCCCAGGGTAATACTGATATTATTTAATTCTTTTAAAAGGGCATTATTACCTGCAGTTGGAGGCATAGATGGTATGCCTTCTTTAAAACTTATTTTAGCTGATGTGCCGGGGAGATTATTAGCTACAACATATCGCATGTTTTGCCGCATTTTTTCTTTCTGTGCGTTGGTAAGGAAACGAAGATCGCCTATCACCACGGTTTGCGGTGATACAATATTGGTTTTGCCCTGTGCAGAACCTGATTGCGCCGCGCTATCAAATTTTATTTCCGATCCACCTACAAAAAGTCCGGGGTTAAAAGTCAGGTATTTTTCTTTGGCGAATAACACCCTCCATTGATTAAGTATCCGGGTGGCTTCAAAAATGGAGCCGTACCCTGCTGCCGAAAAAACGCCGGCAGAATGGGCTTGTTTGCCCTTAACTTCCAGCTTCCACTCACTCGTGCCGCGGCGTGCAGTAACAGCCTGTGTAGTCCCCGTAGCAGTTTCAAAACCCAAAGCAATATCATGCTCTTTTGCTCTTTCGATAAAATCACCACGGCTAAGGGTTTTTGGTTCCCCCGCCTTTTCTTCATCACCGGTGAGGTAAACGGTAATGGTTCTGTCTGCCAATAAACCTTGCTGGTTTAGTGCCTTCAATGCGGCTATGATGAGTACATCACCGCCTTTCATATCATTGATACCCTGGCCGGTAGCCGTGGTTTCATTGATTTTTGTAAATGGATTTGCCGGCATATCCGGTTCAAACACAGTATCCAGGTGCCCAATAAGGAAGAGTTTTTTGCCTGTGTTGCCTTTCCGGTATGCCACCAGGTGTCCGGCTCTTTTCATGTTCTCCGGCATGGAGATCCATAAAATAGTAAACCCGAGTTCACCTAATTCCCTGGCATATAGATCCCCTACCTGCCTCACCCCTTGCAGGTTGAATGTGCCACTGTTGATATCAACAGATTCCTTCAATAGTTTTATTGTTGCGGGCATTCCTGTATCAATTGACCGGAGCACAGTTGCTTCGGCATGGGAAAGGGCCTGGGAATAAATACCGTTTACGGAAATTATCAGGGCGGCACCCAAGAGGAATATCTTCATTTGCGAAAATTTGTAAGCGGGAAGTTAACGAATTGCCGGAGTTTGGGAACAAGACAAGCGGAGGATTTACAACAAACCCGGGCCCTGAGCCCGGGTCGTTTGATATTCAACCTTCATATGCCCGTTTTAGCGAAGGCTCTTCATAGAAAACAACGGCCCTGTCAAAAGCCAGGGAAGTGTTCAAAGAAGTCTTTGTAGTGAGGTGTTCAATTCTGCAACGTGATACATCTGGATCTGGCTGGAGGGAATGGCGGTAACCTGGATAGTTCCCGGGAGTCGGATCTCCGCTAACACAAGTCAAACTTACAACTTACTGGCGGCATTGTTACCCCCTAAAAGATTAATTAAGTCCCTTATCGGACTATTTATTTGTTCCTGAGCTGGATGAATTTTATCGTCTTTGGTACTTTTTGGCTAATTTTATTCCCGGCACCATCAAAATTCATCCATTGGCAATTGCTGAAGATCCGCTGCTCAGGTTTTTCCACGGGTACTCCCAATCCAACAGCAGCGAGCACCTGAAAGGAAAAGGACCGGTTCCCCGGGAAGAGGGGACAGGAGTGGTCACTATGATCGCGATAGAACCTGGCCTTTGCGTTGGTTGTTATGATGTAATGTATCTCCAGGACATCACTTTCAGGTATCCACCGGGGCCATCCAGTACTTTATTCCGGCTGGTTTTTTCTTTCTCAACGCTTTTCCCTGGTGGAGATTTTTATGCTCCACATTTCCTTACAAATAATAAAACGAGTTTTTCCGCCGTGAACTTTCGGCGACTGGCATTTTTGCCCAAACAGAAAAAATACAGGTCCCTGGAATTTGTTTTTTCCAAAAATTGGTTAGAGCGCAATTGCCAGGTGTCTTCTGAACGAATATTGTTGCTGGTTCAGCTACTCGCGGGTAAAGCAAACCATTCCTTTATGAATGAACTCGTGGATGAGATCAGCTTTGAAACAGCGAAAAGTATAGCGTCTGATGTGGAAAATGAAAATATCTCCACCCTCCACATTAAATCCCGGATATTTACTTTCCTCGACCTTTTTTTTCAAAAGACCATCCAGCGGGCAGACCTGGTGACAAAAAAGAAAAAGTCGCCGGATTACGCAGTACTCAGCCAGGTAGAAAAAAGCCTCTCCCGTTTACCGGGGGACGAAATGCCTAGTATTGCGGGCCTCGCGAAAGAATTTAATATCGGGAGTTCAACATTGAAACGCCAGTTTAAATTAATTTACAACAAGAGTATTTATAATTATTACCTGGAACAGAAAATGGCGATGGGCATGAACATGTTGGAGGAACCCAATGCGTCAGTTTCTGATATTGCGTATAAACTGGGTTATCAAAAAATAAATAGTTTTTCCAAAATATTTAAAAAGCATTTTGGTATCCTGCCCAGTGAGGTAATTCCCCATACAAAGTAGGCAGTTGGCTGTTACGACATCAATAAATGTGCAACAGTACATACAGCTTTCTCTTAAAACTTTTTGCTTTTGCTTTTGTTAGCACCTATCTTACATCCCTTTATATATTTTGTAAAAAATCGCTTGCCAAAAGAAAATCTTATATTCATTGAAATATTATATCACTAACCTCTTACATAATAAATACAACTATCATGACAACTGTTATTGTACCGGTCGATTTTTCCGTGACTTCATTAAATGCTGCCGAATACGCAGCTAAATTCCTACAGGGACATTATGGTGTAAACCTTATATTATACCATAGTTACCATAAAGCAGATGAGGGAGCACAAACGACTGTTAAACTGGAAGAACTAAAGACGAAATTACAAGCATCCTACCCTGTGAATATGGAGGTTCTCACACACCAGGAATCCGACTTTGTAACCGGGCTGGAAAAAGCCGCCCGTCACCGCAATGCAAACCTTGTGATCATGGGAATTACAGCCAGATCTGCAATTGGGCAAATGATATTTGGTAGTAACACACTTAAGATGGCCGAAACCAAGGCCTGCCCGGTGTTAATTGTACCCGACCATGCGGTTTTCACCAAAATGGAGAATGTGATGCTTACCTCAGACTTTAAAGACACCGTCAACAGTACGCCTTCCGCACCCATCAAGGATTTTTTAGCCATCTATAAACCTAATCTTCATATCGTAAATGTGGATCCCGATCATTACATTTCTCTCACAGAAACCTATGAACACGAAAAACAGGAATTGGCAAAATTATTAGGGGATTATAACCCGCAGTTCTACTTTATGCGGCTTTGGGACGTGGGTGAAGCGCTTACGTTATTTGCTAAGGACAGGGATATTGACCTTATCATCGCCGTGCGTAAAAACCATAGTTTTATGGAGAAACTTTTTAAAACCAGCCGAACAAAAAAACTCACATTTCATAATAAACTGCCAATTCTCGTGATTCACGAATAATTTCTCACAGGATGACATAATAAAAAAAAAACGGCCAATGCGCCGTTTTTTTTTATGTCCCGTAAGGTCCTATATAAACATTTTGAATTCGTTTAATAAATGCTTGTTAAAGGGTGAGCTCAAGCACCATTCCTGCAGGGTTTTTGCAGGTAGACGGAAGCTAAAAATAAAAAAAACGAAATATATGCAAGTGATCAGATTTACAAACTTTATTATTGCTACGCTGGTTAGCCTGGCGGTTTTGGCTGGTTGTAAAAAAAGCACAGATGAACTGGCCGCGGAACCACCCCCCGCAGCTCCTGCCCCGCCCACCCCTACTCCCC
>JAKFCK010000284.1:0-2032 GCA_036676685.1 Chitinophagaceae bacterium
TATTCCTGCTGCCTCCCGAAATGATGGTGCTTTATAAACCTAACATGAGTTTTTTGTCCGAACATGCCATAGACCCGGATAAGCGCCGTTACGCAATAGCAGAGGAGGGCCCCAGGCATTATATAGATATTGATGTATACGGGAATTATCCTTATGCTGCACTTCCCCGCCGCTGGGAAGATGCGGTGGCCAAATTCGGGGAGGACACATTAAGACAACATGGTATCGTGCCCTGGCATGTGCAGACCATGCTATACCGCCTCACTGCAGCATTTAAAGAAAAAAACTTCAGTCGCATTATGAAAAACAGTGCGGAGATCGGTCACTATATTTCTGATGCGCACGTGCCGCTACATGCTTGCAGTAATCACAACGGGCAATTCACCAACCAGAAAGGTATCCATGGATTTTGGGAAAGCAGGATCCCTGAATTGCTGGCCGAAAAAAGATTTGATTTCTTCATCGGCAAAGCCAGCTATATCAAAAACCCCGGGGAATTTATCTGGGACCGTGTGCTGGAAAGTGCCCTGGCTGCAGACAGTGTTTTACGTTTTGAAAGAGAACTCACCACAGCATTTTCACCCGACCAGAAATTTTCATACGAAGAAAGGAATGGCATAGTTATCCGGCAATACTCCACTGCGTTTACCGAGGCCTTTGATCAGAAGTTAAATGGTATGGTTGAGCGTCGTATGCGCCAATCGATTGCCGCTATTGCTTCTTTCTGGTACACCGCATGGATCAATGCCGGTCAGCCAGACCTGAAAGGCCTCACCCGTCAAAAGTTTTCTGAAAATGATATAAAAGAATTTGAAGCACTGAATATGAAATGGAACAGTGCGCCAAAAATAATCGGGAGGGAGGAGAATTAGGTAATTTGATGATTTGGTGATTTGGTGATGGGATTTGGTGATTTGGTGTTCGGGGTCTCTCTATGCATGCCTTCCACCATATACCTTCCCTTTCACCGTCCACGGTCCGCCTTCAACCTTCCGCCCCCAAACAATTATTCATTACATTTGCCCCTCAAATTTTTTATATGAATGCTACCGGTACTACTCCTGCAGTGGTTTTACATAATTTTAATGCAGGTCCTTCTATACTGCCTAAAACAGTTTTTGAACAGGCCGCTACGGCGGTTTTAAATTTTAATAACACAGGCCTTTCTATCCTGGAGTTCGGTCACCGCACGCCGGAGTTTACCGCCGTAATGGAAGAAGCCCGAGCCCTTGTAAAAGAACTCATGGACCTGGATAACGATCATGAAGTACTCTTTCTTCATGGTGGCGCTAGCACACAGTTTATGCAGGTACCTATGAACCTGCTGGACAGCAAAGAAAGTGCGGCCTATACCGACACAGATATCTGGGGATACAAAGCAATAAAAGAAGCCAAACTTTTTGGGAAGGTAGATGTGGTATGTTCCTCCAGGGAAAAAAATTACAACTTTATTCCAAAGGATTTTGCGGTACCGAATGATGCCCGTTACCTTCACATAACCACGAACAATACGATTTACGGTACGCAGTGGCAGGAGATACCCAAAACCAGCAACAGCCTCGTGGCAGATATGAGCTCAGATATCCTGAGTCGCCGGATGAACTTTAATGCGTTTGACCTGATTTATGCAGGGGCGCAAAAAAATATGGGCGCTGCAGGGGTAAACCTGGTAGTTGTGAATAAAAATATCCTTGGCCGGATCAAACGGCCGATTCCGACAATGATGGATTATCGGAATCATATCAAGGAAGGAAGTATGTTGAATACACCTCCCGTTTTTGCTGTGTATGTTTGCCTGCTTACTTTGCGTTGGTTAAAAAGTATTGGTGGAGTGCCGGCTGTGGAAAAATTGAACGATGAAAAGGCAGCACTGTTGTACAAGGCAATTGATGAAAGTAAATTTTTTCATGGTACAGCAGCTATAGAAGATCGCAGCAAAATGAATGTTTGTTTCGTGATGCATGATCCCCTGCAGGAAGCCGCATTTTTGTCTTTTACAAAAGGCAAGGGTATCGTGGGTATCAAGGGACAT
>JAKFCK010000285.1:0-3044 GCA_036676685.1 Chitinophagaceae bacterium
GTGGGCACCAACTTTTTTTCTGCCAGCGCTGTTCTTACAGCTGTTTCGGCAGTCACAGAAGGTATTGCGGAAGTTTTTATTGCAGCCTTTTGAAAACCTTTGAAAAGATTCCCAGACTGCGAAACCACGCTGCCATTTTTAAATGCAAGGACCAGCAGGTGATTAAGTACGGGAACGTTTTGATGGGTCTGCTGAAGATAAACCATCTCCGTACCAGGTATTTTGTTCACATAGGCATTAGACACCACCAGCTGGCTGAGTTCTTGTTGGGAAATCCCCAGGCTGTTTAAATTTTTGCTTACTAATTGCATGGCAGCGGTTTTGTCCAATTCCTGGGCTGTTGTGCATAAGACCACTGAAATGCATAAGCAAAAAAGTACAATTTTTTTCATACGTATTTTATTATTGTTGATGGGGATGTATAAGAGGTAATTTATTTATAAATATGTTGTTCTATATATGAACCGGATATTGGACAGGTGTTTCTAAGAATGTAAATGATTTGGGCTGGTGAGGGCCAGATCATTGCGGTTGTTTCGAACACCGAAAATACTGTTTTTTTCAATATCATGGAAGGGTTTTGTTGAAATGGAAACCATAAAAATCCGGTGATTATCTCCGACTGATCAACTCGTTCTCAAATCCTTTAAAGGGCTGCTATTGCAGTAAGAGTTTACGGTAAGCCAGCCTTTTCCCCCTGTTATCTCTTAATTCCACCAGGTAAATGCCGGACTGCATATTGGTAAGGTTCACATCCATCATGCTATAGCCCGCAAGGGCAGGAAATTTCCGGGTAAAGACTCTAGCTCCCTTTGCATCATAAACTGCAAGGGTCCTTGTTGGATCCTGTGCGCCATCGGGTTGGTAATACCTTACCTGGAACCTGCCGCTACTTGGGTTAGGATAGATAAAAATATCACTGCTTGCTGTATCCTTTATCGCCAGGGCGTTTGACCTGCCGGAACATCCATTGCCATTCGTTGCCGTTACGTAATATTCACCAATGCCATCTATATAAACCGGTAGGGCTGGTCCCGTTGCGCCCGGAATGAGTGAACTGTTCAGGTACCAGCGGAAAACATAATTACCCGGTGGATCGGGACTGGCAACTACTGTTGTATTCAGCCCGGGGGTGAGGTTTTGACTGTTGCTGGCATTGATTATCACAACCGGCAAAGGCAACACTGAAAGCCCGGCTGTAGCGGAATTTACCGACCCGCAAGGTGAACCCGTAACAATAACACGGTAAGCATTTCCATTCATATTCGCGGAAGCTTCGCTTATATTTAATACCGGACCAGTAGCCCCGGAAAAAATACCGGAACTTAAAATATCAGCAAAAGGCCCGCCGGCAATACTTTGCTGCCATTGGTAACTTAAGGAACTGCCTATGGCCGTTACGCTGAAGCTGGCAGCTGTACCTATGCAGGGGCTCGCCGCTGCCGGGCCGGCGCTGATGGAAACCGGGGTATACATAGACAGTACTGCGCTGCCAGACGCCAGGTTTACCGTACATTCTCCGTTCACAAGTACCCTGTATTGATTGCCGTTCATAGAAACAGTGGTGTTAGCTAATATCAACGAAGCATTCGTTGCCAATGGGATATCCGTATAGGAAACACCTGCATCAGTGCTTACCTGCCATTGGTAGCTTAGGTTAATTCCATTTACCGCAGTGCTGAAAGTTACATTGTCACCCGGGCATATTGCCGCACTCACCGGCTGATTGGTGAAGCTGGCCACACAGTTGCTTCTTTCAAGTATCACCGTAAAACTGTCGGCCATATTCACGCGAACGCCGTTATTATTAAAAAGGTGGGAACGGATGTCCACTGTTGGTATTTTTTTAATGGCAATATCATCCACATACCATCCTTCGTTATTGGTGCCGTCATCGGTCGTTCCGCGGAATCTTATTTTCAGGTCCTGGTTGGCAAAAAACGAAAGATCCACTTCTGTTTTCAAAAATCCGTTGCTGTTACCCGTCCAGGCATTTCTGCCCCCAATCGGGGAGTTGGAATTTGTGGCCATGGTGCCGTTGTAATGTCCGGTTGTGATATACCTTCCCATGTCGGTCCAGGTGGTGCCCCCATCAATGCTGGATTCCAGCACACCCCCGTCATAACTACTTTCGGTGCTGAACCAATGCCAAAAACTCAGGGGCGGTGGGGTAGTACCCAGCCGGATGGCATTGTTAAGCGTCAGACGCTGGTCACTCAGCACAGCCGGGTGAAAAGAATAATAGGAATTAGCAAGGCTGTGGCTTCTGGCGTTACTCCCAGCCCAGTTGTAAGGGCCGGTGGAACTTGTCGTCCAGTTCGGGGAAACAGTGGGGGAGGTCACCAGGTCTTCCATCAAATTAACCGTGGGGAACCAGCTTCCGTTATTGATCTGCACGGTAAAACTAAACTCCTGGCTTTGCCCGGCAGCTATATTCACCGCAAAACTTACTACCCTGGTGACGGTATTATATGTACCCCCGGAAACGTATGTGACATTCGCCGGCAAGGTATCTGTAAGCAGGTAATTGCTGATATTGCCGCAAGGCCCCGCCACTACCCGGTTGGTATAGGTTACATTCATTCCTTCATGCTGGCTGAAGATGCTCTGCCTTATTGTAAGGTTGCTTTCCACAGCGGAAAAACCTGCTGTGCCATCATTTTTGCTGTTGGAAGATCCCTGGCTGGCATCAAATCCCAACCCTCTCCGGGCAAAAGCCCTCATAATAGTGCAACGGTATAGACCGCCGTACAACAACTGATCAGCCATAAGAATGGCATTTCTTCCATCTATAAAACCCGGGTTGCAGGGCTGCAACTTCATCCCTTCGGTTACTAACTTTAAAGCAATCGTATTGCCACCGGCACCCCCGGGGTCAAAAAGGTTGGGGTTGATACCCGCAGATTGAATGATCTCCCAGGTCATGTCCCACAGCATGGTGCACCACACAAAACCTACACCATGCGGCACTGCCTGCTGGGGTAGATTGGCATAGGTCATTTCGTTTACAGCCATATTGCTGGTATACCTGCGTGGCCGGATGC
>JAKFCK010000286.1:0-1781 GCA_036676685.1 Chitinophagaceae bacterium
ATGTTTCCAAAGCCGAAAAAAAAGTCATCATCATTGGTGCCGGTCCTGCAGGTTTATTCGCAGCTTTGAAATGCATTGAAACAGGTATACATCCCATTATACTGGAAAGAGGGAAAGATGTAAGGGCAAGACGCAGGGATCTTGCACAACTCAATAAAGAAGGCATCGTTAACCCGGAAAGCAATTATTGTTTCGGTGAAGGCGGTGCAGGCACATACAGCGACGGGAAATTGTACACCAGGAGTAATAAACGTGGCAGTATCGACAGAATTCTGAACCTGCTTGTGCAATTTGGTGCAGATGAGACCATACTTTACGAGGCACATCCTCATATTGGTACCAACAAACTCCCCCACATCATCACGGCTATCAGGAAGCAGATCATTGACAGCGGTGGAATTTTCCTGTTTGAAAAAAAGGTGACAGACCTCGTTATCATCGAAAGCACGATCAAAGGGGTTTTAACTGCAGATGGTGACAACATACATGGAGATGCCGTTGTTTTAGCTACCGGGCATTCGGCAAGAGATAGATTCCGGCTATTGCATCAAAAAAACATCCTGGTCGAAGCAAAGCCTTTTGCTTTGGGTGTGAGGGTAGAGCATCCGCAACAACTGATCGATTCCATTCAATACCATTGCCCGGTCCGTGGAGCATTTTTGCCCCCGGCTTCTTACAGTCTGGTTGAACAGGTGAATGAAAAAGGTGTTTTTAGTTTTTGCATGTGTCCGGGTGGTATCATCGCCCCGGCTTCAACAGAGAATGATGGAATAGTTGTGAACGGCTGGAGTCCAAGCAAACGAAATAATCCTTTTGCCAACAGCGGAATGGTGGTGAGCGTTGAAGAGAAGGATGCGGTCACTTTCTTAAAATCACAAAAACAAAATTCCAAATCCCTGGAAAAAGATCCGCTGCTGTTAATGAAATTTCAGCATGAAGTTGAAAAAGCAGCATACGATGCAGGCGGAGGTAAACAGGTAGCACCGGCACAAAGACTGGTTGATTTCTGCACGGATAAGATCTCTGCCTCGCTTCCTGGTTGCAGTTATTTACCCGGGATAAATGCTGTGGACCTCCGAAATGTACTTCCGCCCTTCGTTCATAAAAGCCTGCAGGAAGGTTTTAAAGCGTTTGGAAAGAAGATGAGAGGTTATTATACCAATGATGCGGTGGTAGTTGCTACTGAAAGCAGGACCTCATCCCCGGTACGTATTCCAAGAGATGAAGCAACACTTGAACATCCGCAGATCACCAATCTTTATCCCTGCGGAGAAGGTGCAGGCTATGCCGGTGGCATCGTGAGCGCTGCAATGGATGGAGAAAAAACAGCGAGTGCGATTTATGAAAAATTATTCGCCGCCACCTGATCTTTTCCTGGCAATGAGCAAACTATCGCTGAGCAGTTTATTCTTTTTATACGCATCCATTTCATACCGCAGTTCTTTCTTATCTCCTTTTGAAAAATCTTTGGTGATATCTTCCATATCCGGTTTACCTGCATCTACCCATGCCGTATACCAGAAATCCGCAATCATATTCGCAGAAGAAAGCAGTTGCTCATTAATGGTTGATTTCAACACATCACCATAAGCTTTTGCAAAGGCAGTGGAATAGCGTTTCGATTCTTTTCCATCTCGTATCTGTACCCTGTATTTAGTACTGTCAACAAATTGCTTTGATACTTCAGTCTCCGTCTGCAACACAACGGGTACCATTTGAAAGCTGTTACGGATCACACCCCATACCGCTTTTGCAGGATGTTTCAGGTATTTCGCTTTACG
>JAKFCK010000287.1:0-9578 GCA_036676685.1 Chitinophagaceae bacterium
ACCCCAGTCCTTTGCCGCGGCCTCTATCAACATGAAGCGGGCTGCTGCACCGGCTTCACGGAGCGGTTTCCAATACATCCTCACGGAATTGCTACCACCGGCAAACTGCGGCCCCAGTTTTACATTATCGTGTGGCCCCATTTCCACCACTACTTTTTGCCAGTCTGCTCCCAGTTCTTCCGCCACGATCATAGGTAGCGTGGTCATTACATTTTGCCCGAATTCCGGGTTTGGGTTCAATATTTTTATGATGTTATCCGGGGTAATTTTTATATACCCGGTAAGTTCCTGCCATTGTTTGGGAGGTTCAGGATCTCCTGCCTGGTCGAAGGGCCTGAAAGCTGACAACCAGGTAAAACTTATTAACAGCCCACCTCCTGCAAGCGTGGAGGATTTCAGGAACGATCGCCTGGTAATAGAAGTTTTTAGATCTGTCATTTTCGGGAGTTTATTTTGTGAAACCTGTTGATGATAGGGGCACTTTAAAGTTATGGATTTATTGGGTTGTTTCATAGTTCGAAGTCTGGTTCATAGTTCATGGGAGATGCAGTTTCTCCTGTTGCGGCTGGCCGTCGGTGGAAGGGAGTAATCATCAGATTACCAAATCATCAAATCACCAAATCATCAAATCACCTTCAGGTGTGCGGGATTATCTACCAATATTCCGGATTGGCGCTCGCACAGCGCATTATGATAGCATTAATCGTAATTTTGTGTTCGCTCAAAATCAATGATACGGATAACATCCGCTGGTTTGAACCAGTTAGTGAGGAGGGATCAATAACCAGTGGTGGAGGAGATGGGTTTGCCGCCATACTCCGCCTGCCCTGGATAATGCAATAATATAACCACACAGGTAAACCAAACGGATAGTTTTCCATTGATTATTTAATCATTTATTTCATCTGAATATGGCAAAAGAGATTTGCGATATCATTGCTGCATATCACGAAGCACAACTACACGGCCGTCAAACAGCATTAGCTACTGTTGTGCATGTGGAAGGCTCTTCCTATAGACGCCCGGGGGCTCGTATGCTCATTGATAGTGATGGTAAGATAACAGGCGCTATCAGCGGTGGTTGCCTTGAAGGGGATGCATTGCGAAAGGCATTGCTTGCGATGAGCCAGGGCGAAAAAAAACTGGTAACCTACGACACGCTACACGAAGACGATGTGAAATTCGGTGTACAACTGGGTTGCAACGGCATTGTACATATTTTGTTTGAGCCAATAAACGCCGGCGACCCGGCTAATCCCATTGCCTTATTGCAAAATTGCGTTTGCGACAGGAAAAATGCTGTAATAGTTACTTTATTCTCCCTGGAAAAATTTGATGGACATCAGTATGGTACCTGTTTATCGTTGGTTGGTGAAACTAAACAGGGAATCCTTATCGATGTAGACCTGGACCGCGAAATACACAAAGATGCCATGGATGTTCTATCAGGCCAATGTTCACTTTTAAAACCATACGCCGATAAAAGCCTCACGGCTTTTGTTGAACTGATAGAGCCACCGGTCTCTTTGGTTATTGTAGGGGCAGGCAATGATGTTTTTCCCATGATAGAAATTGCGCTGTTGCTGGGCTGGCAAACAACAGTGATAGACGGAAGAACTACTCATGCAAACACGCAGCGTTTTTATAAAGCAAATACGGTTATTGCAGGCAAACCCGCAGAAGCCATTCAAAAGATTAAGATAGACGAAAAAACCGTCTTTGTGCTTATGACACATAACTACAACTATGACCTCGCAATGCTTCGGATCTTACTACAGGAGCAATGTTCCTATATCGGGACATTGGGGCCGAAGAGCCGATTAAATCGTATGTTGGAGGAACTGCAGGAACAAGGCTTTTCCGTGAGCGAAGGCCAAAAAGCTTCCATACACGGCCCTACAGGACTAGACATTGGAGCGGAAACTGCAGAAGAAATTGCATTATCGGTAATAGCAGAAATAAAGGCAGTGCTGGCGGGGCGACAGGGCAATTTTCTCAGGGCACGACCTGATGCTATTCACTCAAGGGCATCATCGTTTGACCCATCCAAAACGTACGCTGATGATTAATCAAAAGATATTTGAAGAAAAAAAAGCCAGCGGTAAGATTGGGTTGATCCTGCTTGCCGCGGGCGAGTCCTCACGGTTGGGACAACCTAAGCAACTGCTGGTACATAATGGTAAAACGCTACTTCAACATAGCCTGGAGGTGGCATACGCATCGGATGCGAGCCCGGTTGTTATTGTTCTAGGAGCAAACGCCGTCAGGATCAAAAATGAGATCTTTGGTGTAGATGCGCCCGTTGTGGTCAACACAGCCTGGGAGGAAGGAATGGCTTCCTCCATCCGCAGCGGTGTAAAAGCTTTTGTTGAAATGAACCCTTCTGCAGAAGGCCTGGTACTCATGGTTTGTGACCAGCCCTATGTTAGTGCGGCCCTGATCAATCAACTGATAGCGGTTCACTATAATACGGGAAACCCGATTGTAGCCTCCGCCTACGCAGATACCATGGGCCCTCCCACCCTGTTTCACAAAAACATTTTTCCGGAATTACTTCAGTTGAGAGGTGATATTGGCGCAAGGAGTGTATTGAAGAAACATCACGATGAACTACAAGTGGTTTCGTTTCCACAGGGTAAATTCGACATCGATACAAAAGAGGATTTTGAAAAACTTCCGGCGGGCAAGCTTTAGTAATCATAAAAATGAGAATTTGTAACGGCACGTAAAAGGTAGACGCCAGCTAGGTTTTCTTCAAACTGGTAAAAACCAAATCATTCAGGAATGAAATTATTTCACGCTCTTCTTCAAAATCGGTAAGTGACGGCAGGTTGTTCATAAAGAAATTCTGAAAGTGTGCCATCTCGATGATGGTGGAGGCTAACGACCTGGGGTATTTGTATTTTGGACTGCATTCGGTAATAATATTACCTATGACCGCACACAGGTCTTTATAAGGTTTAAAAAACTGCTGCTTATTGTCTTCTCCAACCTGCTTGGTAAGGTAGGCCTTTGACCCCTCTGCAATAATGATCTGGTGTAACAAACTTTCATTTACATAGCTGGTTTGCTCAGCATCTTCGACCGCAGTTGCCAATAGTTTTATTATTTTTTTTAACCGGACAACCGGATCTTTTATATTGTTGGTCTGAAAACTAATCTGGAATTCGAGCCAGCCCCAATACCATGCCGTCAGGTACACCAACAGCTTATGCTTATTCTCAAAGTAACGGTAAATACCTGCTTCCGTGGTTCCGATGTCTTCTGCCAGCTTTTTAAACGTAAATCCCTCGAACCCCATCCGGTGAATTAACTGCACACTATGCTTAAGGATGTTCTTTCCGAGTTCCGAACTTTCGGGATTACGCAGAAACAACGCTTCATTCATTTTTATATGTAATTGTGCCTTCATTGCAGGTGTCTTTTCACTTCTATTGAAAAAAGAAACAAATCTACGAAAAATATTTTTACATTTATTTATGATAGTATTACTACTATATTTAAAATTATCCCTTTCTTTGTATAAAAATTAAATCCCGGGTTATGCTGCTCAATAAAGGAATACCGGCATGGTATATACTCAATAAGATAAAATATGAAATCGTTTATGTGGTCGTTGTTTCCTTGTTGGTACTTTTTATTACCGAGAAGTATAAAGTTCTGCTTCCCGAGATGCCTTTGACCATCCCCGCTTTTATAGGTACAGCGATATCGATCTTACTCTCCTTTAAAATCAGCCAGTCCTACGACAGGTGGTGGGAAGCCCGCAAAGTATGGGGAGCCATCGTAAACGACTCCCGCAGTTTTGTAATTCAGCTACAATCCCTTTGCGCAAAAGGCAATGAAATGGTCGTTAAGAAAATTGCTTACCGGCAGATTGCCTGGTGTTATGCTTTAGGGCAATCACTCCGGGGGTTGAATCCTACCGGGAACTTAGATAAGTTTATTTCTACTGACGACATGGCTGCAATTCAATTACACCATAACAAACCCCTGGCATTGCTGCACCTGCATGCCGGGGATATTAAAGACCTTAAAGAAAATAATCAAATAGAGATCTTCTCACAAATACAGTTAGACAATACCCTTGTGCGTTTATGTGATGCACAGGGAAAAGCAGAAAGAATAAAAACTACTGTATTCCCGGTTACCTACCGATTGTTTCTACATGCCATCATTTACCTGTTCGTGGTCACCTTATCTGTTGCGCTCAAAGATGTGGCAGGTTTTTTTGAAATTCCTCTTTTGTTATTGATCTCTTCAGCCTTCTTTTTGTTAGAAAGGTCAGCCACGCATATGCAGGACCCATTTGAGAACAGGCCAACAGACACCGCAATGACAGCGATTGCAAGAACGATCGAAATAAATATAAAGCAGCTCCTAAAAGAAAAGGAAATTCCTCAACCCCATCAACAAGAAAAGTTTTTTTTATCATAGACAATTAAATCAAAATCGAAATGAAAACGTTGACAAAAGAAATGCAGGAAGCCATCACCCCTTCCATGGCGCTGGATCTGTTAAAAGAAGGTAACAAGCGGTTTATAAATAATTTAAAAGTGAACCGTAATCTCCTGCAACAAGCCAATGAGACCTCAGACGGCCAACATCCTTTTGCGGTAATTTTGAGTTGTATTGACAGCCGGACATCTGCCGAATTAATTTTTGACCAGGGCCTTGGTGATATTTTTAGTGTGCGTATTGCCGGGAACATCATCAATGAGGACATACTTGGCAGTATGGAATTTGGTTGTAAAGTGGCAGGTGCCAAAATTATTGTAGTGTTAGGGCACACTAAATGCGGAGCAGTAAAAGGTGCATGCGACCACGTGGAAATGGGTAACCTGACCGCATTGCTCACCAAACTAAGACCTGCAGTAGACGATGAAACCGATACAAAGGAAAATCGCACTTCAGGCAACCCGGTTTTCGTAGAAAACGTGGCCAAAATAAACGTGCTGCGGTCGGTTAAATCAATAATCGAACGAAGCCCCATCCTGAAAGAAATGATTGAAAGCGGGGAAATTGGAATTATCGGGGGAACCCATGACATAACCACCGGCGCAGCAACATTTTATCCTGAAACCATGAACTTCGGTTCGCATTTAATGCAGGATATATTGGAATCCGCCGATACAGATCGTTGATCAACATAATAAGCTGTCGGTCCCGGCCGACAGCTATTTCCGATATGGATTGCACGAAAAAACCCTGCGAAGCTATTTCCCGGGCAGTTGAAAAAGGGGTAAACCGGGTCCACGTGATGCCCGATTTTTTTTGCAAGGTCAGCACAACGACACCGAAAGGTATTTTATTTATTTGAGCGCAGCCAGCACTTTGGCATCTGCATTTTTACCGATAAAGGTTGCAAGGTCGCCAGCCGTGTTTAAATTTTTGTAATTGGTCACCACCTTTGTAAGGGGAATCTTATAATGCTCTGAAATGACCACCTGCAAAGCTGTTTTCATCAGATCATTTTGGGCAAATGAACTCAGTTTGGTTTCCTCATTAAAGTTGGCGATGAATTGTTGGTTTTGCGACAAACCCGCGAAAGCGGTGCTCCCTCCTACTGTATTGAGCACGGATTTGAGCAGTTTGGAAAGGAGGATAAGGCCTACTACGGTCGCAACAGTTTTGACCACAGTGCCGCCCACATTTGCCCCTCCCAATACACCCTTCGTAACACTTCTACCTGAACCACAACTTACAAAAGTGGCTGATCCAAAAGATAGCAGCATGATATACGTGAATATGTTTTTCATTTAGATAAAAATTCTTATAGTGTAAAATATCGTTTCAACGCTGCATAAGATGGATGGGCCGGGAGTTCGTTTAAGGCGATTACGGCTTTAGCAAAGAATTCACGTTTTAATGATAGCAGGCATTAACGCAGAGGCATTGGACAGGAGCGGAAAGGTATTATAGCCGCGTGCCACACAAAACCAGTCGCCCTGTTTCCTATTTGTGGTATCATTTCTTTCGCGGCCCCTGCGACTTCATTCCACGGGACCGGTTGGCAAAAGTTTTGTGCTGTTTCCCTGAAAAACAAATTTATGGCCACTTATCTTTTTGCTACCGGGATACTTATCCTGGTTGTGTTGACCTACCTGTTTTATTCAGCAAAAAAAAAGAAACGGGGTAACAGGGGAATTGATTAAAGTCCCGCTCTGGGCGGAGGCACTGCTTTGCATGGGAAGGTAGACGGTGGAAGGTAAAGAGTTGTCATTAAAAGATCCTTAACTATTCCCATTGCTTTGTCAACGATGTTTTTGATGTAGCCTAATATAAACCGGGTGTAATTTTATATTCCCCTGGGAAGTGGATGAAACGTCCCACCAACAAGTATTGAAGAGAATGCCCTGGTTCATTTCCTAATCATTAACGTCCTATAAATGCGTGGATTTACAAAATTGATCTCATGTGTGGAACATCGCTTCCCATGGGAATACTTGGCGTAAATGTTGTGGTGATTCCCGATTGGTCCCAATATCAATAATCTTGATTTTTTTCTTTTAATCCAGTTTTAAAGAATATATTAGGGTATGTCAGCAGAAATAAATTACCCCGACTTCACCGAAGACGAAAAGCAACTATTCGAAGAAATGTTATTGGAAAATGAAAATGACCTGACTCCTTTTGGAGAAGCACGACGTCATTTTCTAAAAGTAATGGGCCTCAGTGGCGGTGGCATCATGGCCTTCAATCTCTTTGGCGGAACGGAATTGTTTGCCCAGACCATGGCGCAAACTGCTATCTCGCAGCAGCATCTTGAGAACCTTGTAAACGTGGCCTTTAAAGTAAACAATACAAAGAAGTTCCTGGAGGTAGATTCAAGAATGACCCTGCTGGATGCACTTCGTGAAAGGATGCAATTAACAGGTTCCAAAAAAGGTTGCGACCATGGACAGTGCGGCGCATGTACAGTACTCGTTGATGGCAAAAGAGTGTTATCCTGCCTCACTTTGGCGGCCACCTGCGAAGGGAAATCTGTAACCACTATCGAGGGTCTGATGAAAGGCAATGACCTTCATCCCATGCAAACAGCGTTCTTAAAACATGATGGGTTTCAATGCGGCTATTGCACACCCGGGCAAATTTGTTCTGCAGTTGCTTTAATGGATGAAGCCAAAAGGGGGGAATTAAGCTACCTGGCACCTGCAGTGCAGAAAGCTGGTCCTGCGCTACAACTATCTGATGAAGAAATAAGGGAACGCATGTCGGGAAATTTGTGCCGCTGTGGAGCCTATCCCAATATTGTCTCTGCTATTAAAGAAGTGCATACAGGTAAGGAGGTATCGCAAAAGTGGCGGTTCCTGAAACACGACAGGGAAAATAACAACGGCAGCCTGCTGCAAAAAGGAGGGAACGATGTTTCCATTTAAATATACGAAAGCTACAACGGTAGCTGATGCCACCAAAAGAGTAACCAATAACAGCAACGCAAAATTTTTGGGGGGCGGCACTAACCTGGTGGACCTTATGAAGGAGGATGTTGAAAAACCGGATGAACTGGTGGACATTACCAACATCAAATTAACAGCAATAAAAAAGATAACCCTGGGTATTAATAGTGGCGGTGTGAGTATCGGGGCTTTGGCAAAAAATACCGAAACCGCTAATGACCCCATCATCATACAAAATTTTCCCTTGCTCACACAGGCAATACTGGCGGGTGCTTCGGCACAAATTCGCAATATGGCCACCAACGGGGGCAACCTTAATCAACGCACCCGCTGCCCTTATTTTTACGATGTGGCAATGGTTTGTAATAAACGTGAACCCGGAACGGGATGCAGTGCCTTAAAAGGCGTAAATAAATTGCACGCCATCTTTGGCTGGTCAGAGAGCTGTGTGGCTGTTCATCCATCAGACATGTGCGTGGCACTTGCTGCACTGGATGCCGTTGTAAAAGTGCAGGGGCCCAAAGCAGAACGCAGCATTCCCTTCAGTGATTACCATCGTTTACCTGGCTCCACACCGGAGCTGGATAATACGCTGAGCAAGGATGAACTCATTACCGGCATAGAAATTCCTCCCAATAATTTTTCGGACAAGTATTATTACCTGAAAGTCCGGGACAGGTCAAGTTATGCATTTGCCCTTGTTTCCGTTGCAGTGACTATAGAAACCACGGGCACCCAAATAAAGCAGGCAAGGATTGCTTTGGGTGGTGTTGCCCATAAACCCTGGCGGGCCCTGGAAGGGGAAAAATTCCTGGCTGGCAAAACGGCTTCAGAAAGTAATTTTAAAGAAGCCGCAGCTATTGCGCTCAAAGATGCAAAACCCCTGGAGCATAATTTATACAAAGTGGAATTAACACAGAAAGCAATTGTAAGAGCCTTGTTGCAGGCCATGAAAGGCGGCGCGCATTCGTAAACATCCGCAGCCAGGAGATACCTGGATTTCAATAAAACGCGAAAGCTTAAAAAGAAAAACTATCATGAGTGATATTAAAGAGATCGGGCAAGGGGTTAACCGCGTAGACGGAATTTTAAAAGTTACCGGTGCGGCTAAATACGCCACAGATTATCCCATGAAAAACATGGCACATGCCGTACTCTTTAAAAGCACGATTGCGGCCGGGAGCATTGTTGAGATAGATACCGCCGCTGCTGAAAAATCTCCTGGTGTAATAAAAGTGATCACGCATGTTAATGCGCCGAAGCTGAACGTTGCCGGGGGCATCCGGGGCGGCGCTTTATTGCAGAGTGCAACAATTGAATTTTATGGCCAGCATATCGGCGTACTGGTGGCTGAAACATTTGAGCAGGCGCGACATGCGGCATCTTTGATCAGTGTGCGATACCAGCAACAGGAAGCTAAAGTTGATTTTGATAAACAAAAAAAAGAAGCAAAACCTTCCAGGGAAAGAGACAAAGCCGATGTATTGCGCGGTGATGTGGAAAACACTTTTAGTAATGCTGAATTTAAAATAGACGCGGAATATGAAACACCGATTGAACATCATCACCCCATGGAACCGCATTCCAGCATTGCTGTATGGGAAGGCGAAAAACTAATCCTTTACAACAGTGCCCAGATCGTAAATGGCGCACAAAACGCGGCGGCATCAACCTTGAATATCCCATCCGCAAATGTGCGTATCGTTACACCACATATCGGCGGCGGCTTTGGCTCCAAGGGGGGCCAGTGGGCCAATATGGTGCTGGCTGCCGTTGCGGCTAAAATGGTGAACAGGCCGGTGAAACTGGCCCTCACCCGGCAACAAATGTTTACTTCAGTGGGCCTTCGTCAACGCAACGTTCAGCGGCTTCGACTGTCTGCAACAAAAGACGGGAAACTAACAGCGGTCTCGCACGAAACTACTACCCACTCTGCCATCAATAATGAGTTTTGTGAGCCTTGCGGCGATTGCACAAAACTGATGTATGACACACCCAACTCGCTTATCTCTTACAGGGTTGCACCGATGCATATTATCATCCCTACCTACACCCGGGGGCCAGGCAAATCCACCGGGAGTTTTGCTTTGGAATCTGCCATGGATGAATTGGCTTACGCACTAAAAATGGACCCTATAGAGTTCCGCATAAAGAATGAGCCGGAAAAAGATCCTTCTA
>JAKFCK010000288.1:0-1662 GCA_036676685.1 Chitinophagaceae bacterium
GCCGCGATGGCGAGCAGGTAGGACAGCCGGGCGTTCTCGGGTTTCTCGTCCGGGCCGCTCATGAAGCAGTGGCCGGCGGCGCGGCCGGTGCGCGGGGTCTCCGGGAAGTAGTCCGGGCCGGTGAGGAGGCGGGAGGTGGTCTGCAGCCAGTTGGTCGCGAACACGGCCTGCATCTGGCGGACCATCGGACCGAACTCGTAGGTTAAACTGAATATCCATCGGTCGGGAATATCGGTTGAAAAAGAGATATTGTATTGTGGTTCTCCCTTGTCTGTGCAAACATTGGTAGAACCCTTGTAACTGCTCTCCTTGTAATCGGGGTAGTTTGTTCTAAAATCCTTTCTGAAGTCTTCGATTACATTCGCCAGGTACCCGAAACCGCTGAACCTGCTATACTCCGTTGTAGTTCTGAGGCTGAAAGTAATAAACTGGATTTTGTCTTTGGTGAAACCAATGTCGAAATTCCCGGAACCGGTTGTTCCATTGTAAGGCGAAAGACCTCTTGCCTTGCTGTACCTGCCGATGATCTCGGTAATGATGACCTTATACTTTGTATAGAGGTCAACTTTTGACAACTCACTCACTTGTTGGAATTGGGTCCTGATATCCTTCTCCAGTTCATTTAAAAATGCCACTCTTTTGGATTCTTTTTTCAGATTGATTCCTCTCAGTTTCCTGATGGTCTTCCAGCTGTTATCAGTGTTGTGTATGTAATATGCTTTCAGTCTTTCGACTACGAAATCCTCTACAAACTTTTTGTTTTTACTAAAGTCGATTTCCTTAATGAGGTTGTTATTTGATTGTGCCTGCAGCGAAAATGTAGTAACCAGTAAAAATAAAACGAGCATAGAATTTAAAAAGCGCTTACCGGGTTGCATAAGTATATTTTGCCTTTGTTTTTGATCTTCAAAAGACATTTCAAAAATAGGAAACAGGAGAAAATGTTTTCATTTAATTGGTAGCCTCACCTTCTTCCTGTAAAAAAATATCGCGGAAATAAGATGCCCGATAGCAGCCAGTAGATAAACAGCAGGCAATGCTTTTTTGCCCTCATCAAAATAATAATAAGCAACCAATAACAGAACCAGGCTTTCGCAGATGTGCAATCCGATCCTGAAATCTTTAATATGCCGGTCGAAATAACCGCTGAAGATTGTTGCAACCAGGATGAGGGCTCCAAGTACGAAAAGTAAAATGGTTATAACGGGATGCTCATGAAAATGCTCCGACTTCTCATACGCTTTCAGTAAAACCACTCCAGCAGTTAGATAATGCGCAAATGTTTCACCGGGATGATGCTTCTGGGCCATGCAGCAAGTTAAGATGTTTACAATGCAAAGACGCTATGCCGCTATTTTTTTGTAACGTTTCCGAAATAAAAAAGAGCAACGTTAAGTTGCTCTTTTTAAAATGATAATGCTGTTTAATATGGACGGATCACCGTATGGCTTTGCCCGCCAGGTCCGGTCCACACCAGTTTCATATAATAAGGATTGGCACCCGGACAGCTTGTTGGATTTCCCTGTGCATCCAAACCAAAAGTCACCGTAAGGTTCCTTCCCAGTAATTCATGCCTTACCTGCCCGTTCGTTAAACGGAAGTGGCAGGACGATCTTACTGTCAGTGGCTGTTCGATCGAAGTAATAAAATTATTTCCAAAAC
>JAKFCK010000289.1:0-7746 GCA_036676685.1 Chitinophagaceae bacterium
GATAACGCCATCTCGTGGTATATGCCTTTTTTCCCAATATTCTTTATGGTGACTTTTGCCACGAAGTCTGTTCCCTGTTGGAGTTTGGTGATCGTTAAAGGTTGCCCGTTTTGTGAAAGGTAACTCACGCTCATCGACAGGAATGGTGAATTGGTTGCAAAATTTGTACTGTCACCTGTAAGTGGCTGACCCTGGGTCAATACCTTCAGGTAAAGAATATTTTTACCGTTGTTTTTGATGGTCACCGGTGCGTTTCCATTTTTGAACACCAGCGGAAACTGCCTCACATAACTGTTTGAATTTATGGAAGCCTGCGCGCCATTGATATTTGCAGCCGCAATGATCTTTTCTCCCGATGGGTTTTTGCCGCAATATTTTGCAATCGAAATCAAACTGTAGGCGGTAGTCTGCGTACTGTACCAGTTTTCCTGCGAAAGCTGGCCTGCCACAACGGATAAAACTTCCGCGGCTTTTTTTCGGTTACCCATTAAGGTAAGTGTTTCCAAAACCATCGCCTGGTCCCTTAATGAGGAGCCGAAGCTAAAGCCGGGATTGAGGCGTGTCTCAAAGCTGGTGGGTAATCCGCTGGTGAGATCTAAAGCCACATTGCCCTGGCCTGCCAGCTGGTAAGCCGCTGCCAATCGCCATTTTGCCTCAGGGGATAAATACTGAAATTCCTTCAGTCGGTTCATAGCACCTATTTCCGGGGCTTTTGCCAGTGCCAGGGTATAGAGCCGGTAAGCCTGCGAAAGATCGCCCCCGTAAAAGTTCGACGTGGACGGTGCCCAGCTGTTCGCTTTCCCCCGCTGGAAACTTTTCCAGTTTTGCAGGCTGTTCTCGCTTACATAATAACCATTGTTTTGTGCTTCAAGCAAAAAATGCCCGGCATAGGTTGTGCTCCAGTCGTCTGCATCGTTGGCTCCGGGCCAGTAGTTGAATCCCCCGTCAGCCCGTTGAAAATTTTGCAGTTTAGCCAACCCCGATTTAATGTTCCGTTCAATTTCATTTTTTTGATGATCATCCATATCCAGCAGGTGTTTCACTACCAGTTGTGGAAACACGCAGGAAATGGTTTGTTCCAGGCAGCCATGAGGGTATTGTATAAGATAGCTTAATCTCTTTTGAAGATTCATAGCAGGTAACGATGATATTTCCACGGTGCCTGTACTGGAAGCTGCCAGGCCGATAGGAGAGGCGAAACCCTGCCACTGTTGTCCCGGGTTTAAAGTCACCTGTTGCACTTTTGTCATCATTGGATTCGGGTTCCTGATGTCCAGTTCAACTTCATCGGTCGCTTTTTCCGATCCTGAACCGGCAGAAATCTTAACCCTGCCTATCCCGGTTGCATTTTTTACCCTTACACTAAAATAGGCCAGCTGTTCTCCCGGTTGGGTAAAGTTGAGGGTTTGTGAACTGGCGCCAACTACCTCAAAAAATGCGTTGCCCTGTAACGAAACATTTACAGTACGGATATTATTTTCCATGGCAAAAATGGTCACCGGCAGCTGTATAGTTTCACCCGGGGCAAGTACCCGCGGCACTGTGGCAAGAACCATCAGGGGTTTTTTTACGGCCACTTCTTTTTGTGCAAAGCCGTAACTGCCCTCATGCGCAGCCACAACCATCATGCGCACAGATCCTACATAAGCCGGCATCATAAATTTCTGCACCTGTTTTTGTCCTTTGTTCAAATGAAAGGGCCCGAGGTATTTTACCACGGGTTTAAAACGGTTGGCTGTTTTCTGTTTTACGGGCCCCGCCTCGTTATCGCCGCCTATGGTAAGAATTCTTTCCAGGTCTCCGCCCCATGCGCCGATGACATCATCAAAGAGATCAAAACTTTTCACACCAAGTGCTTCCCGCGCATAAAAAACCCCATGGGGGTCCGGGGTTTTAAAGTTGGTAAGGTCCAGGAGCCCCTCGTCTACCACGGCAATGCAATAGGTCATTTCCCTGCCATTGCTCTCACTTACGGTGAGGCTTACGGGCTGTTCCGGCCGAACGGAAGCCGGTGTTGATAACACGGGTTTAAGGACAGTGTTCTTATCCTCAACCAGGATCGGAAGTGTACCATACATTCTTATGGGGAGGTCATTTAGCGTTTGTGCATGCGGCTGCAACAGGGAGACTGTAGCGTAAACGTTTGGCGCCATTCCCGGTTCAGCCTTGAATTTAACCTGGGTCTGTCCCTGCGTGGTTGGTTGCCAGAAACTTTTGATCACGTGGCTGCCGTTCTCAATGCTCACCAGCATCCTGCCCGATTTAGCAGAAGGTATTGTGAGGGTGACCTCATCCCCTACATTGTACTTTTCTTTGTTACTGCTAAAAGAGAGCATAGCAGCCGCGGTTTGTTCTTCCTGGCCGGAGCGGCTCTGCCATCCCGGTTCATCAATATAAAATACTGCCCCCGTGGTATGGCCACTCGCCTTATCTTTTGCAAGGATGAGATAACGTCCCCAATCATACGCGCCGGTGCTGAACTGCCACTGGCCCCTGCCGTTAGTGAGTACCACATCTTCTTTTTTGAGCAGTTTGTTGTATTCATTTTGGGTGAAATTGCTTAGGTTATCGCTTCCCTCATCCCACCACCAGCGCCACTGGATCTTGTAAAATTGTATCTCCATATCTTTATTTCCCTGGAGAAGGTTGCCCCTGCTGTCCACATTTACCAATTGGGCGGTATGTTTTTTCCCGGCCAGCAGGTAATCGAAAGGTTTTTGCCCCTGCGGCATTTTTATCCCTGCATAACTTAAATACGGGCTGTAAGGAATAGACATGTTATTGATGCTGAAACTTCCACCTGGCTCAAATACTTTGGTAAGCAGGTTTGCCGTAAGCATACCGGGGGCTGATTCACCCGGTTTAAAATCCGGCTGGATGCTGGCAATCCCATTTTCGTCCAATGCGCCTTCAAATACCGTCTTAGCCTGGGTTGAATAATTTATTGTGGGATTGTCAAAATCGAAACCCGCGAATTTTTCAAAAACCGTTTTACGGGGATATAATGCCACATCGATCTTTGCTTTCAGGTTGCGGGCCGGTGTGCCAAAAAGCCAGGCAGAACTGATTGTGCCTGCAGTGGTATTGGCTATACCAAGTATAGGGTCTTTACCAAAATCCACATTTATTTTTAACCTGTTTGGCATCACCGTTTCTACCCTGATCCTTTTTTCAAATATTGCCCCGCCAACTTTAATTTTAGCCAGCCAGTTGCCTGTCGGGGAACCGGCATCCGTTGCGGTACGGAATACATAAAATCCATTTATACCACTGGTTTGTATGGCGTGCCGGTATAATTGCCCCTGCGGGGAATAGAAGTTAAACTCCACCGGGTGGTTTTTCGGAAGGGTACCGCTTTTATCTTCAATGATGCAGTTGAGGTAAATACTATCTCCCGGGCGCCACACGCCCCGTTCGCCGAAAATAAATCCTTTAATGCCATTTTTTACTTCAGCGCCGCTTACGTCAAACCGGCTAAGGGGGAGTGCATTGCCGTCATCCAGCTTCAGGTAACCACGTTCCGACCCTTTTTTTGCGATGAGCAGGTAAGGTTTATGTTTGAGATCAAAAATTGCAAATCCATCATTGCCGCTACTGCTTTTTGTGATAACCTGGTGCTGGTAATCCAATATAGACAACTCCACTCCGCTCATTGATTCCGTGGTGAGGATATTGCTAACGGCAACGACTACGCTATTATTGGTGCCTCTTTTTGCAGTAAGCCCGATATTACTCGCGATAATATTCCTGGTGGCCCACCTGTCTTTGTTGTAGTAAGAGCGGCTGGTAGGGTCGTCCCTTTTATTCCAGTTGTAACCATAAGGATAGTAGTTTTCATAATTTTCCCAGAAACTTTCAAAATCATCCTGGCCACTGGTTGATCGGCTGTAATAGCCTTCATCATAATATTCTTCCCGTTCTTCCTCTTCGGCCCGCACCTGGCCGGTATCCACAGCCGTCTTGCTGTATAAAGAATATTGGGGCCGGAAGCCGATAGTAATGCTGTAAATAGCTCCCGGTTCAGTCTTAATGAACTTGTCGATGTCCAGCGAAAATCGCTGTTTCACATGCAAGTCAAGCGTTTTATCATCATCCAGCCTTAACGTTTTTTGTACGATGGGTTTGGCCACGCGCCGGAGGTCGTTATTCCCTCCCATATCATTGTCCTGGAAAAATTGCGGGATATTATTTTCATAGATCTTTAATATGCTGATGTCTACAGCGGCAAGATTTACGGCATCAAAGGGTAATACCAACCTGCCACTTGTTGGGAGGATATTCCCTTTGCCATGAATTTTTACGGAAGGTTTCCTGTTTTCAAATACCAGGTTGGCAACAAAATTTACGGGAAGGGTTTGCCCCCATTTGTTTTTAATTCCCGCATTAGTGTTTACCGTAAAATTTCCATCAAGCTGCCCGGAGGCGAAAAGTTTAACTTCGCTGCCATTAATGCTGTAGGAGACCTGGGGTTGGTTGCTTAAGCTGAGCAGGCCGGTGAGATCCTGGTCTATAGCAACAGGATCACTGAATTGCACGGAAGCATATTGCTGCGCGTCATTTACGGCCACAGTACTAAGTACTTTGAAGTCACCTACAGCCGGTACCCTAAGCGTATGTTCCCCACTGTTAGTTATGTTTAACGCCGTACCATTCCAGGTCAACCGGAAATTTTGTTCGTTGTTTCCCCGTTTAACGTTATGAATGGTAAAGCGGTGCCGCTTACCGGCATTATTATGTTGCCAGGTAATTTTATAGGTAGTCCCGTTTTGGGAGGCTTTTAATAATTTTTCCACCACGCTGCCTTCTTCCATATCGGCGGTGCTGATGTCACCTTCCAGGAACATTTTCTCCTTTGTGCCGTCACTTCTCAACCCTTCATGTGAAACCTTAAATGCAGGTTGTATAGTTTGGAAATTGAAGACCAGTTCACGGAATTTATCGGGTACCTGGGTAACTTTCCCCAGCTTAAAATTGACTTCGTAAAGTTTATCGGGCTCCAGGTTTTTGTCGGGTTTAAATTCGATTGTCCTGGCATCGATCCACACCGTTTTTCCTTTTACTGCCGGGGTAAGAGCGAATAATTTTTCTTTTACTTCCTGGCCCACAGTATGCGTGGTTGTTGCATTGGCAGCAAGCTGGATACGGATAGGCGCTGTTTTGGAGACAATACCGGTGCTATAGGCATCTACATATTTTGCATAGGCCGGGTCAACGGATTTCCAGCCTACATTTTTTTTACTGCAGGAAGGAACAAAAAAAATCAACAGGAGAACAGGCACAAAAATAACAGGCAAAATAAATTTGCGGGTAACAAACTTGTAAGCGGGAAACATAAAGGGGAGTTTGGTTGAATTGTATGATAAATGTTGGAAGAAAATTCCATATGTACAATTCTATTTTCTCATTAGCCTGTTAATATTGTGCAAATAAAAAATGCCCCGTAAGGGGCATGAATATCTTTAAATCACCTGGTTACGGAGCAGGTCCTCAAAGTCATCTTTTTTCCTGATGAGGCGAGCCTTACCCTCCTGTACCAAAACTTCGGCGGGTTTCAGGCGGCTGTTGAAGTTGCTGCTCATTTCAAACCCATAAGCGCCGGCATTGTAAAAAACCAGCAGGTCTCCCTCCTTTACCTCAGCGATCCTGCGGTCGGTAGCAAAAGTATCAGTTTCACAAATGTTACCTACCACCGTGTAAACTTTTCCAGGTCCTGCGGGGTTACTGATATTTTCGACCTGGTGAAAAGCATCATAGAACATGGGGCGGATAAGATGGTTAAAACCACTGTTTACACCCACCAACGTGGTATTATTATTTTCTTTGATCACATTAACCTCGGTGATAAAGTACCCGGCAGCACTTACGAGGAATTTTCCCGGCTCCAGCCAAACCTGCAGTGGTTTCCCGTTTGGATTGGGATGATTGGCAAATGCTTCTGTTATTTTTTGTGCGAGCAAAGGAATATCTGTTTCCGCATCGCCTTCTTTATAGGGGACTTTAAATCCACCACCAAGGTCTACAGATTTGAGTTCATTGAAATAGGGGATAATGTCAAACAGCACCTCGATCCCTTTTACGAACACATCCACATCTTTAATATCACTGCCGGTATGAATGTGCAGATTCTGGATAAAAAGGTCGTGTGTTTTTACAAGTGATAATATTTTATCCAGCTGTTCCACCGGTATGCCAAACTTGCTTTTATCATGCCCGGTAGAAATCTTTAAATTTCCACCTGCCATAATATTCGGGCGAAGGCGAATACCAACAGGGTAGCTGTGCCCGTATTTTTTTCCGAATTTCTCCAGGTTACTCAGGCTGTCTATGTTAATATGCACCCCCAGGCTTTGAGCCTCCTCAATTTCTGAAAAATGAATACCGTTAGAAGTGTATAAAATATTTAAAGGGTCAAAACCGGCCATCAAAGCCATCTTTACTTCGTTGATGGAACTGCAATCCACATTGCATCCAATGCTTTTAATGTGTTTGAGAATGTTAATATTGGTTAATGCCTTGCAGGCAAAAAAGATCTTAGTGTCGCAGTCGCGAAAAGCTGAGGTAAGTTTGTTGTATTGTTCCGTTATTTTTTCTGCATGGTAAACATACAGGGGTGTTCCAAATTCTGCTGCGATCCCAGTCAGCTGTTCCGGGCTAAGTTTAGGCATTTACTTAATGAATTGTTTATTAAAATAAAAAAAAGGCATCCATAAAAATGTAATGCCTCTGATAAAATACCAATTAATTTTATCAGGCTTCTTCTCCGTCCTTTTTGTCTTCCTGCACCGTGTCTGTGATTTCCAGTTCTTCTTCTCCGGTTATTTCATCCGTTTCTTCACTTTCGATAGCATTATCCGGTTGAACAGGTAATATTGTTTCTTCTTCCACTGTTTCTTCTGAAACCACTACACCGGTATTTACAGTCTCTTCTTTTATGATTTCTTCAACGATAATTTCTTCCTGTTGCCCAAACTCATTCGTAACCGGCAGTTCAACATCTTCCTCTTCCTGTGGTTGCCCGCCTAAAATATCAGTAACTGCTGTAGCTTTTTCAAATTGTTCCATCAATACCTCGCTGATCTTCGGGAGTTCATCGGCACTGTTGATGCCAAAATAATCCATGAAGGATTTTGATGTAGAGTAGATAAGGGGTTTACCTACGGCATCTTCGTTTCTGCCTGAAATGATCACCAGGTCTTTTTCCAGTAATTTCTGAACGGCATAATCGCAATTGACACCACGGATACTTTCAATTTCACTTTTGGTGATGGGCTGTTTGTAGGCGATGATGGCTAAGGTTTCCAGGGCCGCAGTGGACAACTTTTTTATGAATTTGTCCCCATTGATCAGGGCCACTGTTTTATGGTATTCCGGTTTGGTGAGAAACTGCCAGCCCCCGCCGCTTTGCTTCAGTTCAAATGCATAAAACTCGGAAGCGTATTTTTCTTTAATGCCCTCAATCGCAGATTCCACCTGCTCCATGCTGGCACGGTCTTCAATAAAACCCAGGGCATTGTTCACATATTCCGTCACCTCCGGTGATGTCAGTGGTTTATCACTGGCAAAGATGAGCGCTTCAATGTGGGGAATTATTGTACTTATTTCCATTTTTAATTGTTGTCATTGGTCATTGGTCAATGAGTCATTGGTAAGAAAGTTCTCCAATTCAGAAGGTGGGTTGTTGAACTCAACCGCGTCTTCGCTCATCAGGTTACCTTTGCTACTTTCGCCTATCGATTTTATATAACC
>JAKFCK010000290.1:0-1638 GCA_036676685.1 Chitinophagaceae bacterium
TATTATTTCCCCCTTTTTTACGTTGTAAGGTTATCCAACGCTATTTTATGAAAAAATGCTACCTCATTTTAGTACTACTCCTTTCCTTTTATGTTAGTTATGCCCAACCTTCCCTGGACACCAGCGGGAAGCTGATCGCACAAAAAGAAAACGTGATTAAAGAAACCACTATCATCAAAGTGGAAAACCTGGGGCAACTGATCAATACAGAATACCCGGAAATGCGGCCAACGATCTCTGCAGATGGTGACCTGTTATTTTTCATCCGCCAGGGCCACCCGGCCAACGTGATGGCGGAAACGGTTCCGAATGCACAGGATATCTGGTACAGTACAAGGGATAGTGCAGGGCTATGGTCAAAAGCGAAACACCTGAATGGGTCAGTGAACGCTTCGCATTTTAACGCAGTGTACTGGATAAGTCCCGATCTGAATACGATCTTATTAAAAGGTGCTTTTACCGAAGGACAATACCTCGGCACAGGGGTGAGTATGATCCACCGGATGGAAGATAACAGCTGGAGCCCTGCCCAAATGTTACGCATCCGTAATTTCCATAAGTTCGCCTACACCCAACAGTTAGGTGCATCTATGGGCCAGGATGGCAGAACACTTTTGTTTTATATGACAGATAAAAAAGAAAGTTATGATAATGATATCTATGTGTCTTTCCTGGAAGGCGGCGATATCTGGACAGCGCCAAAAAGCCTGGGAAAAAAAATAAATCTCCCGGATTTTAATGAGATGAGTCCTTTCATTGCAGCAGACGGCGTAACACTTTACTTCAGCAGCGACCGGCCGGGCGGTCTTGGTGAAAACGATATCTGGATGAGCAAAAGGCTGGATGACAGCTGGCAAAAGTGGAGCGAGCCTGTAAACCTGGGCGCCCCGATCAACACCACCGGCAGCGAAGCATTTTTTACACTCGACGCCGGAGGCGAATACGCTTATCTCACCAGTAGCGATGGCGCTTATGGTGAAAGTGATATCGTGAGGATCAAATTACTTGAAAAAGAAAAACCGGATCCCGTTTTACTGGTCAGTGGCAACGTGTATAATGAAAAAACAAAAGAACCCCTGAGCGCTGAATTGATTTATGAAACACTTCCGGACGGCACTGAAGTAGGAAGGGGAACTTCCAGCCCGATCGACGGGTCTTTCAAGATTGTGTTGCCCTATGATAAAAATTACAGCATCCGTGCCTCGGCGGAAAAGTTTTTCGCCATATCAGAAAACCTGAACCTTGATTCCCTGATTAAAGAAGGCTATAAAGAAATTCACAAGGACCTGTACCTGGCACCCATCGAAATTGGCCAGGTGTTTCGCCTGAACAATGTTTTCTTTGATTTTGATAAATACGAACTACGCCCGGAATCCTATACAGAGTTGAACAGGGTGGTGATGTTCCTTAATGAATACCCAAAAATTGAAATAGAGATGAGTGCGCACACCGACAGCCACGGATCTGATAGTTATAATGTCACACTTAGCCATAACAGGGCAAAGTCTGTGATGGAATATATTTTATCCAAAGGCATCAACCCTGAAAGGATAACATCCAAAGGATATGGTGAAAGTAAACCAGTGGTGGATAATGATACAGATGATAACAGGCAGCTGAACAGAAGGGTAGAGTTTA
>JAKFCK010000291.1:0-5838 GCA_036676685.1 Chitinophagaceae bacterium
CCTTATGCAGTACCTCCTGAGCAGGGCTGCCGGAGGTTCCTCCGGTACATCAATTTTTACATTTGGGAAATCCACCGCCACCCTCATTGAAAAAGCAAAAAGTAACGTAACCTTTGATGATGTTGCCGGGCTGGAAGAAGCCGAACTGGAGGTCAGGGAAATCGTTGATTTTTTGAAGAGTCTCGAATCATTCACTAAACTAGGGGCAAAAATTCCCAAGGGAGTAATACTGGTGGGTCCGCCCGGTACCGGGAAGACCTTGTTGGCAAAAGCGGTTGCGGGAGAAGCCCGGGTGGCCTTCTTTTCAATTTCCGGTTCAGAATTCGTGGAAATGTTTGTAGGAGTAGGTGCATCCAGGGTGCGCGATTTATTTAAGCAGGCCAAAGAGAAAGCCCCCTGCATTATCTTTATCGACGAAATTGATGCGATCGGGAGATCAAGAGGCAAAGGCGCATTCCTGGGTAGTGGTAATGATGAAAGAGAAAGCACACTGAACCAGTTGCTCACCGAAATGGATGGCTTTGGAACCAATAGTGGCGTTATAGTGTTGGCAGCCACCAATCGTGCCGACATGCTGGATCCGGCCCTGCTCAGGCCCGGAAGATTTGACCGGCATATTTATTTGGAATTACCTAATATGAAGGAACGGGAAGAAATCTTTAGAGTTCATCTTCGCCCGCTTGTGTACGATGAATCGATCGATGTACATTTCCTGGCTTCGCAAACACCCGGTTTTTCCGGTGCTGATATTGCCAACATCTGCAACGAATCTGCATTGATTGCTGCCAGGAAGAAAAAAACTAAGGTTACCCGGGATGATTTTTTAGATGCCATTGACAGAATCGTGGCGGGTCTTGAAAAGAAGAGTAAGATCATTTCGCCCGAAGAAAAAAAGATCATCGCCTACCATGAAGCAGGACATGCGGTGATTAGCTGGTTGCTGAAACATACCGATCCCCTTGTGAAAGTATCTATTATCCCTCGTGGTAAGTCGCTGGGCGCTGCCTGGTACCTGCCGGAAGAGAAACAATTGCGGAGTGAATCTGCTTTCAGGGAACATTTATGTGCCTTGCTTGGTGGACGCGCTGCCGAAGAAATAAGCTTCGGTGAAGTATCGTCGGGGGCTTTGGATGACCTGGAAAAAGTGACCAAAGAAGCCTATATGATGGTGGTCTACTATGGGTTTAATAAAAAGATTGGTAACATTAGCTATTATGATTCTTCAGGGCAAAGAGATAACGGTATTCAAAAGCCATTTAGTGAAGAAACAGGCAAACTGATTGATGAAGAAATACGCAAACTGGTAAGTACTGCTTATGATCTTGCCAAAGAGATATTACAGCAAAACAGGGATGCGCTTAATAAAGTAGCAGAGCTACTGCTGAAAAAAGAAGTGGTTTTCAAAGATGACCTGGAAGGTATTTTAGGGAAGCGTAGGGAAACTCCCCAGGCCATCAGTGTTGACAAAAGCTATAAAGAGGAAGTGTAATTTTTTCTCACTGGTTGAGTGACCTTTTTTATTTCCCGGGAATAAAAATTTTCAGTAGATCGGATTTTACCCGGTGGCTGGAGAAATGAATGACATGGCAGCGAGACAAACCGCATGGTAACAATTGCAGGTTATTTTCCAGGCCAGTCAGGATTCTGCTGAACTGAATTTTTAAAATTATTTTTGTGGCTAATCCGTCATCGGGTACTTACTTCACCTATTTTATTTTATATACAAATGATCGCAACACTTAATGATAATCAGATAGAAAGCCTGCTATACGAGCAGTTGATCGGGCATATTGGCTGCCAGTCCCAGGGCACTGTATACGTGGTACCTATAAGCTATGCGTATGATGGAGTTTATATTTATGTGCGCTCATTTGAAGGAAAAAAGATCAGCATCATGAGGGAAAATCCAACTATTTGTTTCCAGGTAGACAAGATGCTGGATATGGCTAATTGGCAAAGTGTGATAGCCTACGGCTTATTCGAGGAACTGACTGATGCGGGGGAACGGAAAAATGCGTTGGACGTATTACTGAACCGGCGGTTACCTGTACCCTCCAGTGAAACCACACGCCTGGGGAAAATATGGCCATTTCAGCCGGAAGACCTTAATACAATTGAAGGCGTGGTTTTCCGGGTACTACTGACTGAAAAAACGGGTCGTTATGAAAAAAGTGAATCAGCCCCGAAAATTTTCACCTCCTGAACCTTAGCAGGGATCAACAATCTTTTCCACTCCGGGTCATTATCTTAACCAGGTTTCATTTTTCAAAGTATACTGTAACAGTTCGCGGTCGCTGTTTTTAAACGTAGCCATAATCACGAATACGATGAGGCTTATCAGGGATGCAAAAAAACACCAGACAGAAACTATATACCCGGTGTAAAAGAACCGGGTGATGATATATGAAATCAAGATTGCGGTACCCAGGATCTTCATGTACTTCACGGGTGAAATAAATGCCGGCAAAATAGTAGCAAGTAGATACAGCGCACCGGCATAAGTAACCATAGAAGCAGGGTAATCCAGCCCATAGGTAATGTGGTCGCCGTTTATTCGTGCCTGTACGGGATACGACATCAAACAATAAGCCAGGTACAATGACACAATTGCCCCGATGCAAACCAATATTTTTGAAATGTTATTACGCTGAAACTTTCCCTGGAATAAAAAAATAGCTACCGGTACATAAAACGGCCAGATGACCTGGGCAAAAGCCAAAAACATGTAGGTTGCGAAGTCCTGCAGAAAAGCGTATTCCGGGTAAGTGAGGGCCAGCCATAAAAAACCTTCGGAAACCTGCTGCACAGAAAATAATAAAGGAATCGCAGCAAAAGGTTTTTGTGCCGGGTGTATCACTTTTTTCAAACTAACAACACCTATCACGGCCAAAACTATACCTGCACCGAAACTGGCAGTCGCTGAGAAACACATCGTTGTTTATTTTAAATGAAAAAGGATCCAGGTTGTATTACGTCCCTGGGTTATCATAATAAAAGTAACCGTTGCCCTGTACTTTAATAAATGACCATCGTTGGCCCGGGGGGTGATGCTGATCACAGGAATTCTTATAAAACACAATAGTGGAGCAGCGATAAAGGGAAGCAGGATAAATGCTCATCATAATGAAAAGGTTGTATCCTGGTACACTAATGCGGTCAAGCCGTACGTTATTGACTGATTATTTTTCCGTCTTCCATTTCAATAGTGCGATCGGTTCTTTCAGCAAATGAGGAATCATGTGTAACCACCAACAGGGTCTGGTTGAATTCTTTTGATAACCTTTGGAAAATATCAAATACAATTTCTGAATTTCTTTTATCCAAATTGCCTGTTGGTTCATCACCCATTATAATGTGTGGCTCGTTTATTAATGCCCTTGCAATAGCCACCCGTTGTTTCTCTCCGCCGGATAATTGGTTGACCTTTTTAGTAGCCAACTTTTGAATATCAAGCATGGCCAGTTTTTCCAGCGCGCTATGTTCTATTTGTGCTTCGCTATACCGGTTTAGTTTCAACGCGGGTAGCATTATATTTCGCAACACATTAAATTCGTTGATCAGGTAGTGAAACTGGAACACGAAACCAATCTTCTCGTTTCTAACCTGGGCGAGTTGATTTTGTTTTTTAGTTTTCATGCTTTCGTTATCGATGATCACTTCGCCTTCGTAATCGGTATCCATTGTAGAAAGTACATACAAAAGCGTTGATTTTCCGCAACCGGATTTGCCGGTAACGGATACAAACTCGCCCCTGTGCACGGCGAAGCTGATATCGTCCAAAACCCTTACTGTTACAGGATCGCGAAAGTCTTTTGAAACATGCCTTGCGGCCAGCATAATATGGTTGTTATTATTTTCCACGGATAATAATAACAGGGTCTACCCGCCCGGCCTTGCGGGCAGGAAACAGGCCGGCAAAGTAGGTGGTGACCAGCGAAAAGGAAATGCCAATGATATAAAACAGCGGGTCATTGTTGATGGGGTATGTTTTCACGGTTGGCAAAGCTTCAGTGTTGAAAGGCACCTGGTGGATACCTGTGGAAAGTAAAAAGCCAAAAAGCAAGCCTGCCAACCCACCAAAAAATCCGATACCAAGTGAAATCGTAAGAAAGATTCTTTTGACATCGCTACCCGAAAAACCTGTTGCCTTTAGTATAGCGATCGAATCCATTTTTTCATAGATCATCATATTCAAAATATTGTAGATACCAAAACCTGCAACAATCAGCAGTGTGATACCCACGGAATAGGAAATGATCATCCTTACCCTGGTGCCTGTTTCAAACTGCGCATTAGCCGTTTGAATGTCTTCGGCTGATGTTCCGTAGAGTTGTGCATATTGCCCTGCGGCTGGCGGGGAATCGTTGATGTCTTTCATTTTGATAGCCAGATCTGTTATGTAGCTACCAGGCTTATTCAATATTTTCTGCGTGGTTGATATGGATGCATAACTTTGTACTTTGTCAATCTCGTTAATGCCGGACTGGAATAAACCTACCAGCTTTAAACTGTACCTCGTGCCGGTAGAAGTAGTAATATTCACCATATCCCCGATATTGGCCAGCATTGTGGCGGCCAGTTCTTTTCCGAGAATGATACTGTTCGGAATATTTTTGAGATCTTCTGCCTTACCTGCAATAACATAATCTTTGAAGGCAAACAAGCGGCTTTCTTCTATTACATCAATACCATTGATCACTCCGTTCAGGTCCAGGGTGCCATAGTTGAAAAAAGCCTGCGCTGTTATTCGTGGCGCCAGGCCAAGCACCCGGTTGTCCTTTTTTAGTGATTGCATTATGAACCCGATATTATAGATTTCAAGTCGCGCAGTTCCTGCCTTTAAGTTGCTGATAAAATTATAATGACCGGAATAGTCCCGGGACATATTGATGGGTTGATCGGCGCTGGGTTTAATTTCATTATATAGCCGAACGTGTGGGCTACGGTTAAGGATCAGTCCGTCCAGCATTTTGTTTAGACCAGTCATAAAACTCAGCAAAGCCACGAACATAGTAATGCCGAAAGTGACGCCAATAGCGGCCACAAGTGTTTGTTTCCACCGGGCAAGCATCAAGGCTTTTGCGATATTTAATAAGAGGGGGTAGGTCATTATTGCGGTTTATAAATGACATCACCTGTTGTGAGTCCTTTGATGATCTCCACTTTATTGTAGTCCTTTAATCCGGTTTGCACCCGCTTTGTTTTGTCTTTTGAAATAAGCACAAGTGAGTCATTCAGCAGGTAGTTTCCGGGAATCATCAGCGTTTTTTGTTTGACTTCGATAACAATGTTTGCTTCCGCCGTTAGATTCGGATAGAGTACCGGCGGCTGAGTAATAAATGCTGCTTCCACTGAAAATGATTTTGAGCGTTCATTCATTGCGGGATAGATCTTGGTAACCCTGGCTTCAAAGACCTGTCCTTTATAACTGTCCATGGATACCAACACTTTCTGCCCTTCTTTGATCTTCGCGATGTCATACTCATCTACCTGTAACTCAAGCAGGAAAATGTTGGGATCACCGACCATCGCCAACGGAGTGGAGGGACTGACTATCTCACCGGGTTCCTTGTATATGGAATACACTTTCCCGGCGATTTCACTCCTGACCGTAAAATCGCCTTCGTTGCTTTTGCTGATGGCCAGGTTATTTTTTGACTGGAGGGCGTTAAATCGCAGTTGTTTGTGCAGGTCGTTGTATTTAATTTTTGCTGATGCCAACGCGGTAGCCGAATTTTTGAATGCCAGTTCCTTTTGTTCCAGGTCCAGCCTTGTACCAATATTTTGTTGCCATAAGTTTTGTTGTCTTCTAAAAATTATGGAATCATTGCGGTACTT
>JAKFCK010000292.1:0-1547 GCA_036676685.1 Chitinophagaceae bacterium
AGCCAGTCACGGGACGAACGAATATTATACCTGGCGCACTCATATTTCGCGAAAGCTAATAGAAGAAAAAGGATTCAACTTTATTGCTGTTGAAGGGGATTGGCCCGATTGCTATCGTTTAAACCGATTTGTGAAAGGATACGACCCCGAACACCGAACAGCCCTAAAAATATTGCACCAGTTTAACCGCTGGCCAACATGGATGTGGGCTAACTGGGAAGTAGCCGCACTGGCTGAATGGATGCAAAGACACAACTCGGATCTGCCTTCAAATAAGAAAGCAGGATTTTATGGTCTGGATGTATACAGCCTGTGGGAAAGCATGGAAAGTATTATGCAGTATCTAAAGAACACCGATCTCGCAGCTTTGCAAATTGCCGAGGAAGCTTTTCGTTGTTTTGAACCTTACCGTAACGATGAAGGCAGGGCATATGCAAGGGCGTCGATGCTGGTACCTGAGCTATGTCAGAATGAAGTGGTTAAATTGTTAAAAGAAATTCAGCAAAAATCGCCTAAGTACGACTCTGATTATGAAAACGTGTTTAGTGCGGAACAAAACGCACTGGTAACAGTACATGCCGAAAAATATTACAGAGCGATGGTGCAGGGCGGACCCCATAGCTGGAACGTGCGTGACAGACATATGGCTGATACTTTAAACCGTTTGCTGGCATTTCACGGAGAAAATTCGAAGGCAATTGTATGGGAACATAATACGCACATAGGTGATGCCAGGGCAACGGATATGGTTCAGGACGGTATGTTTAACATCGGAGAACTGGCAAGAATTCAACATGCTGATAAAGGCGTAGTACTGGTAGGATTCGGATCGTATAAAGGATTTGTTACAGCGGGAAAAAGCTGGGGAGCACCCATGCAAAAAATGGCAGTACCCGAAGCGAAAAAAGGAAGCTGGGAATATTTATTACACACCGCCGGCACCGAAAACAAATTATTGATTATGGAGGATTTCGCTGATCATGATATTTTAATGGAAAACCATTTGGGGCACAGAGCAATAGGCGTGGTTTACGACCCTAAACATGAATATGGCAATTATGTGCCCAGCATATTACCACTGCGTTACGACGCATTTATTTATTTGGATGAAACCAACGCTCTGCATCCTCTGCATTTAACACCCGACGGCCACCAAATGCCCGAAACATATCCGTTTGGAGAATAAAAAATCAATAAAGACTATGAGAAAGGCCGCAAAAAACAGCACACTGATACCGAAAAACAATTCGGATACTAAGATGCCAATAAGTACAGATGAACCAATCATCCAGCACGAAGACCCTGATTTTATAGAAGGCGTTGATTCGTTTACTTCATCTGGGGAGAATCAGAATGACTGGCCCGATCAATCAGACCTCAGTGAATCTGCATATTACTCCGTACATTACAAAGAGCTTAAAATTACCAGCCCTGCCTTTGAACACAGTCAATCCATTCCGTCAAAATACACATGCGACGGCAAAAACTTAAGCCCGCCACTGGAAATCGAAAACATTCCGGATGAAGCCAAATGCCTGGCCCTTATT
>JAKFCK010000293.1:0-2214 GCA_036676685.1 Chitinophagaceae bacterium
TAACCCGGAGTTTTGGTCAGTCGTTTTACGATACGCCCGTTGGTATCGGCTTTAAAGATATCGAAGCTTGCATACACCGGCCAGATGTACCTGTTACCATATTTTGTGCGGTCCGGTATGGGCGGGCACTCTTTTCCACCCAGGTGCGTGGAACCATACAGTATATGTTTTCCATCAGGATAAAAATATGCACAGGTGGTGCGGCCCGTTCCGGTGCTCACGAGTTTTGGTACAAATGGTTCGGATGCACTGGTGGGCACCTTGCCCATCCAGATCTGGTCACACAAAATCCCTTCCCTGCTGTTGGATTTCTGGTAGACAATATATTTGCCATCGTAGCTGAAATATGCCTCCGCGTTATCCCCGCCAAAAGTAAGCTGCCGCACATTGGCAAAATGATCTTCATTGGCAAAATGAATGGTATCTGCGTCATTCGTAACGCGAACAGGAGGGGCTACATTTTTTGTTGCGGGCAGGCCAAACAAATAAATAATAACCGGCAGTATTAAAAAAAGTTTCATCGTAAAAAACAGTGGTTTTGATATACAGGCAAAGTTAAGCCGTGGGGGAAGGATGGATTGTAATAAAATTGTCATAGAATACCGGGCTTCCATTACTTTTGCAACATATTTTTATGAAACGACTT
The DNA here is from genome assembly GCA_036676685.1 of Chitinophagaceae bacterium. Taxonomy (GTDB): domain Bacteria; phylum Bacteroidota; class Bacteroidia; order Chitinophagales; family Chitinophagaceae; genus Ferruginibacter. Next base: position 647 of record JAKFCK010000293.1, read on the forward strand.
TTTTATCTTCCCCTGTTCCTGCTGCTGTCCTGCAACAATAATAATGAAGCGGCATCAGCGCCCAAAGATGGTACTCCTGCAAAGGAACAGGAACTACAAAATGCTATCCGGCAATACCCGGATTCTGCACTGCTTGTGGAAAACCTGGTGCAATATTTCCGGGAGAACGGCAATTATTCCCAGGCCATCAATAGCATCAATACCGCATTGGCAAAAGACAGCTTCAATGCCCGTTTCTGGGATATAAAAGCTACACTGCATTTTGAAAATGCCGATACCCTCGCGGCGATAAAAGCTTTTGAAAATTCTGTCGGCATCTATCCACAACCCGATGTGATCATTTCCCTCGGGGTATTGTATGCGCAAACTGCCAACCCACTTGCACTTGCCATGGCCGATGGACTGCTGCAGGCCAACAAAGCCGATGCCCAAAAAGAGGCCAACTTCATCAAGGGTTTATATTACAGTGCCGCCGGTGATAAAAAAAAGGCGATCACTTTTTTTGACAAATGTATTTCACTCAATTATAGTTTCATGGAGGCCTACCGGGAAAAAGCCATCGTGTTATATGATCTGGGGCAATACAAGGAAGCATTGGCCGTGTTGGATAAAGCTGTTACTTTACAAAACGGGTTTGATGAGGGTTATTATTATAAAGGCCGTTGCCTGGAAAAACTAAACCGTGTGCCGGAGGCGATAGAAATGTACCAGCGTGCGCTTTTATACGATCCGAATTATATTGAGGCAAAGCAGGCGTTAGCGAGGCTGGGAATCTCCTGACACACTAAAGGGGGAACTTGAGTGGATATTGTTTCAGGCGGAGCTGGTACGTTATATTCGATGCTGAGATTAATCCTATTGACCCATTGACCCATTGACCCATCACCAAATCACCAAATCATCAAATCACCATGATCGTAGCCCCCTCCCTTTTAGCTTCCAATTTTTTAAACCTGCAGCAGGAATGCGATATGCTCAACCACAGCCAGGCTGATTGGTTTCACCTGGATGTGATGGACGGGCGTTTTGTGCCCAACATCAGTTATGGCCCGATGATCATTGAATTTATCCGCAAAACCACGGCGAAGGTTTGTGATGTGCACCTGATGATTGAGGAACCCGGAAAATATGCCGAAGAATTTAAAAAAGCAGGGGCAGATAATTTAAGTGTTCACATCGAAGCCTGCCCGCATTTACATAGAAACATCCAGCAGATAAAAAGCCTTGGGATGAAGGCGGGTGTTGCAGTGAATCCCCACACCCCCGTAAGTTCTCTTAGCGATATACTTGCAGATATTGATCTTGTATGTTTGATGAGTGTTAACCCCGGTTTCGGCGGTCAGTCATTCATTCCGTTTACCCTGGAAAAAATAAAACAGCTAAAACAGATGAGCACAGAGCGGGGATTGAATGTGCTGATTGAAGTGGATGGTGGCGTCACGCTGGCGAATGCAGGATCAATTATGGAAGCGGGCGCAGATGTGCTGGTGGCCGGTAATACTGTTTTTAAGGCTGCCGACCCGATTGGGATGATTGCGGCATTGAAGGCGATTTAGTGCAGGGGTTTT
>JAKFCK010000294.1:0-9116 GCA_036676685.1 Chitinophagaceae bacterium
CCTGTAACACGTCCACGAGCTCATCTTGTGTGGCACCTTTTAGCACTTCATCTTGGGGCTGGAATTTCCAGACAGGTCTTTCGATTTCCGTTTTCTGTTCCCGCCCAAGTGAGCCAGCGATTTTTCCTAAAAAAGCCTCGCGATTCTGTATGATACCGGTCATGATGGATTCCCTCCTTGTGGACGATTTTTAAACCAATCACGGAATCTTTCTTTATTTGGTGCAGGGAAATCTCTGGAATCTGTCCATGCTTTTAAGGGTCCCGGACCTTTTGAGATTTTATCATCCTTGGTAAAGGGTGACATGACAGGTCCCGCTAGTTTTGAACCAAATTTATAAAGAGCAGGGGAGGATGCACCAAAACCGAATGCCTTCATCAAAAGCTTTTCAGAAATCGGAGCCCGTCCTTCTTTTTCCACGATGACTTGGCGATGTTTATGAAGAAGCTGATGGAGCGGAATCTTCACCGGACATGCCTCTGTACAGGCCCCGCATAAAGTAGAGGCATAGGGCAGCTCTTTATAATCATCATATCCGCCCAGTAACGGTGAAAGCACCGCACCAACAGGACCAGAATAGATGGAACCGTATGAATGTCCTCCGACATGCCGATATACGGGACAGACATTTACACAGGCTGCACAGCGGATACATTGAAGAATCGATTGGAATTCTCCGCCAAGAATGTCCGATCTGCCGTTATCGACAATAACAAGATGAAACTCTTCTGGTCCGTCGACATCGCCTTCTTCTTTTGGTCCCGTTAACGTGGTGATATAGCTTGTCAGTTTCTGCCCTACAGCACTTCTCGTTAATAAGCTAACAAGGACCTCCATCTCTTCAAAGGATGGAACCAGTCTTTCCATTCCCATAACGGTAATTTGTGTTTTCGGTAAGGCGCAAACCAAATCGGCATTTCCTTCATTTGTCACGAGGGTAATCGAGCCGGTGTCCGCAATGGCAAAGTTACATCCTGTGATTCCGATATCAGCTGTCAAATATTCCTGACGCAGTTTTTCACGTGCATGTAGAGCGAGCTCTTCAGGTTTTTCTGTCTGTTGATATCCATGCTTTTCTTTAAAAACATCGCGGATTTGTTCCTTATTTTTGTGGAGCGCAGGAACAACAATGTGAGAAGGAGGCTCGTGGTCATCCACTTGCAAGATGTATTCTCCTAGATCGGTTTCAATTACTTCACAGCCTAATTGCTCAAGACCTGCATTTAAATTGATTTCTTCCGTCACCATCGATTTGGATTTTACGATTTTTTTAGCATTTTTCTTTTCCGCCACATTCTTAATATACTCCGTTGCCTCTTCAGCAGTTTGCGCAAAGAAGACATGTCCGCCGCGCTTCGCGACATTTTCACTTAGCTGATATAAATAATAGTCTAGGTTTTCTAGTACATGCTGGCGGATTTCTTCCCCGTGTGAGCGCCATTCCTCCCAGTTCCCTAACTCTTCGGCAGCACTTAAACGTCGTGATTGAAATCGCCCTTGGGCACTCGAAACCGCACCGCGCATGAAGGAATCGTGCAGCCCTTTATCAACGCGGTCCGTAAACTTATCTTCGCTTGTTTTCATCGACATTGGTCATCCCCCTTTTTATCATGTTATCTATTTTTCATCGGCTATTTAGGACCTCTGCAATATGCATGACTTTAACCGGCATGCCTTTTCGATCAATGCGTCCGCCAATATTCATTAAGCATCCAGCATCTGCCCCAATTAAAATATCTGCTCCGGTTTCTTCAACTGTACAAGCCTTTTCATCGACCATTTGCTCTGAAATATTCCCCATTTTAACGGAGAAGGTCCCTCCGAATCCACAGCATCTCTCTTTACCTGGCAGCTCGGTAAAGTTTAATCCCTTTACATGACTTAAAAGGGTCATCGGTGCTTGTTTGACTCCTAGTAATCTTGTCATATGACAGGAGGTGTGGAAGGTTGCTTTTCCTTCTAATGCTGCACCTACATCCTCGACTTTTAACACATCGACGATAAATTCCGTGAATTCATAGGTTTTATCCGCCAGGGCTTGCGCTTTAGGTTCCCAAACAGGATCACCCTTAAAAATGTGCGGGTATTCTTTGAACATATAGGCACAGGAACCAGCTGGTGAAACGATATACTCCGCATGTTCAAAGGTAGTAATCATACTTTTCATTGCTTCTTTGGATTCTTTTACGTACCCACTGTTATAGGCAGGCTGGCCGCAGCAAATTTGTGATTCTGGATAATCAATTTCACATCCGAGTCTTTCTAGTACTTCCACTGTTGCTATGCCTACATCACCTTGAAACATATCTACTAAACAAGTAGCAAAAAGGGTGACTTTCATTTTTCTCGCTCCCTTATACCTAATCTTATTTCTTAAACCTTATTTCAGTATAAATTAATCAACAGGTCATCAGATGACTTAGTAAAAAAAAAGGTTTTTTATATCTTAAATTCTGTTTAACTTTATGGTATCAAAAATTAAACAAGATGTCAGGAATAGAATTTAACGAAATGCTTTTAAGCAACGCAGGCTACCTCAGGCCTTTTGCTTTTACCCTCACCAGGGATAACGAATCGGCCAGGGACCTTATGCAGGAAACCTTGTACCGGGCATTGGCCAATAAGGAAAAGTATAATTCCGGCACTAATATAAAGGCATGGATGTATACCATCATGCGGAACATCTTTATCAACGACTACCGGAAAAAGTCCAGGCAACAGACTATTTTCGATAACTCGGCCAACGATTTTTTATTAAATCATAATCAATCGGCGGTGTCCAATGCTGCCGAGGTTAGCCTTACTCTAAAGGATATCCAGGGTTCTATCCATGAACTTCCCGATATCTTTAAACATCCCTTTGTGTTATACTTTGAAGGATATAAATACAACGAGATTGCTGCGCTGCTGGATGAGCCACTGGGCACGATTAAAAGCAGGATCCATTTTGCACGAAAACTATTGAAGGAGCAATTGACAAGGTATTAGTGTATGCGGGTTGTTTTACACTTCAATAATCTTATTTTAGACCTGTGAAAAAAGTTGTTATTATCGGTAGTGGATTCGCAGGGATGTCAGCGGCTTCCTTTATGGCAAAGGCCGGCTGGGATGTGACTGTGCTGGAAAAACACGTTATGCCTGGTGGACGTGCGCGAAAATTTTTCGAAGCAGGGTTTTGTTTTGATATGGGCCCCAGCTGGTACTGGATGCCGGAGGTGTTTGAGCGTTATTTCCAATTTTTTGGTCATGAAGTTTCAGATTTTTATCAGCTGACAAGACTTGAGCCTTCGTACCGGGTTTACTGGCCCGATGGCCCGGTGGATATACCGGCAGATTATAAAAAACTACTGGCTCTTTTTGAATCAGTTGAAACGGGCGCGGCCAAAAAACTGGATCAGTTCATGGAGGAAGCCGCCTACAAATACCAGGTAGGTATCAACAAACTTGTTCAAAAACCGGGTCGTTCTCTTTTAGAGTTCATGGATATTGACCTGGCAAAAGGTGTACTGAAGCTGGATGTTTTTACATCAATGCAAAAACACGTCGGCCGCTTTTTTTCTGATCCCAAACTCCGCCAGTTGATGGAGTTTCCCGTGTTGTTCCTTGGGGCAATGCCCGATAAGATCCCCGCACTTTATAGTTTGATGAACTATGCTGACATTAAAGGCGGTACCTGGTACCCACAGGGGGGCATGTACAAAATCGTAGAAGCCATGCACCGGGTAGCGGTCGAACTAGGTGTGAAGTTTCATTTTGATACAGAGGCGGTAAGTATTCCGGTGGAGCAGGGAAAGGCAACTGGTGTAACGACCGTGACAAGGGAAAGCAATGGGCAAAAGGCAGAACATTTTTTTGGGGCGGATGTGGTAATCGGTGGCGCAGATTATCATTTTATTGAAAACAAATTATTACAGCCGCAGTATCAATCCTACACAGAAAAATATTGGGAAAAGAGGGTGATGGCACCATCCTGCCTGCTTTATTACGTAGGCATAAATAAACGTTTACAGAACATTTTACATCATTCTTTGTTTTTTGATGTAGACTTTGGCAGGCATGGCAGGGAGATATATGAAGATCCGGCATGGCCTTCCAACCCGCTGTTTTACATGAGTGCAACATCGGTAACCGACCCGGATGTTGCGCCGGCTGGGCAGGAGAACCTGTTCTTTTTGATACCGGTGGCAGCAGGTCTGCATGGCGATGATCAGGCCCTGCGCGACCATTATTTTGATCTGATCGTGAGCAGGTTTGAAAAAGCAACTGGGGAGACCATCAAGGATCACATCATCTATAAAAAAACCTATGCCATCAGTGATTTCGTAGATGATTATAATGCTTTTAAAGGAAATGCTTATGGCCTTGCCAACACGCTGACACAAACCGCCATTTTAAAACCTTCCATTAAAAGCCGCAAAATAACCAACCTGTTTTATACCGGCCAGCTTACGGTGCCGGGGCCGGGTGTACCTCCCTCACTTATCAGTGGGGAAGTAGTGGCCAGGGAAGTAATAAAAGAATCTAAGTATTAAATTAAAAGGTATGATGCATCTCTTTCATTTTGTAAGCCAGCAATGCAGCAAAATTACTACCGAAAAATACAGTACTTCATTTAGCAGTGCTATTAAATTGCTACATGGATCATTGCGCACACCGATTTATAATATTTATGGATTGGTAAGATTTGCAGATGAGATCGTTGATACTTTTCACGACCACAACAAACAGGAACTGCTGGCAGATTTCAGGGCAGAAACTTTTCGGGCTATCGAAAACAAAATAAGTTTGAACCCCATCTTACAGAGTTTTCAACTGACCGTAAACCAATACAATATTGATCTTCACCTGGTGGAAGCTTTTTTTGACAGCATGGAGCAGGACCTGAATAAAACTTATTACGACGAGAAAGGGTATGATCAATATATTTATGGCAGTGCAGAAGTGGTGGGCCTGATGTGCCTGTATGTTTTTTGCGAGGGAGATCAGAAGGCCTTTAACAAACTTCAACCCTCGGCACAGGCATTGGGTGCGGCTTTCCAGAAAGTAAATTTTCTTCGGGACCTTAAGGCCGATTATCTTGAACTGAACCGGACCTATTTTCCCGGGGTGGATTTCAGGAATTTTACCGCGGCCAGTAAACTGCATATTGAAGCGGATATCGCGGACGATTTTGAAAAAGCATATGAGGGAATATTACAATTACCCGTAAAAGCCCGTTTTGGTGTGTACGTGGCCTACAAGTATTACCTGTCTTTGTTTAAGAAAATAAAAAGATCCCAGCCTTCATTGTTGCTGCATAACAGGATACGCATACCTAATTATTCCAAGGCTTTCATCGTGATGCGGGCGGGATTAAGAAGCCAGTTTAATATTTTATAAAGGAGTAAATTTGTCACAGGTAATATTAGTAAACGATAACGACGAGCCGGTAGGCGTGATGGACAAAATGGAGGCCCATGAAAAGGGTTTGTTGCACCGCGCCTTCAGCATTTTTATTTTCAATGAAAACGGCCAGATGCTGCTGCAGCAAAGAGCGCTGGACAAATACCATAGTGGCGGCTTGTGGACAAATGCCTGCTGCAGCCATCCTATGCCGGGTGAAGAAACGATATATGCAGCCGAAAGAAGGCTAATGGAAGAAATGGGATTTACTGCCCCGCTTGAATCAGCCTTTACTTTTACCTACAAGACCAACTTTGACAATGGATTAACAGAACATGAAGTGGATCATGTATTTACCGGGGCGTTCGATGGCCCGGTGTTGCCAAATCGCACCGAAGTGAATAATTTTGCCTTCCGGCCCATCCCTGTTATCCGGGAGTCTCTACAAAAAGAGCCTCATTTATATACCTCGTGGTTTAAAATTGCTTTTCCAAAACTGGAAAGTTATCTTGCAGCGACAGGAAAACAGTTTTAATAACAATGGAAACAAAGGAAGCGGTTATCATAGGCAGCGGGGTAGCTGGCCTGGCAATCGCCACAAGGCTCGCCATCCAAGGATTTAGAGTAAAAGTTTTTGAAAAAAATGCCTATCCGGGAGGTAAACTTTCCATGTTTGAGCAGGATGGTTTTCGTTTTGATGCCGGGCCTTCGCTCTTTACCCAGCCCCGGAATATTGAAGAACTTTTTGAAGCCGCCGGGGAGCCAGTCAGGGATTATTTTACTTATCAGCCTGTAAACATTTCCTGCACCTATTTTTTCGAGAATGGTAAAATGGTGAAAGTGGCAGCAGATCCCCAAACATTTGCGACCCAGCTGGAAGAGGCAACCGGCGAGCCGGCCATAAACATCATCAACTACTTCGCGGATGCAGAAAAGTTATACCACGACGTGGGTAATATCTTCCTTAATTTTTCCCTGCACAAAAAAAATACATGGCTGCATAAAAGAGTGTTGAAAGCTTTACGAACGGTGAAGTCCGCATATTTATTCAGCAGCCTGCAGCATTACAATAAGAAAGTTTTCCACACACCCGAGGCCGAACAGATCTTCAACCGGTATGCCACTTACAATGGCAGTAATCCTTATAAGGCCCCGGCCATGTTAAGCCTTATCCCTCACCTGGAAATAAATGAGGGTGTTTTTTATCCGGCAGGGGGCATGGTGAGTATCACAAATGCATTGTATAATCTTGCCAAAAAGAAAGGGGTGGAATTCTTTTTTGACACGCCGGTAGATAGGATCGTTTACACTGAAAACCGGGCATTGGGTATTGTGGCGCGTGATCAAAATATTCCTGCGGACGTTGTAGTAAGTAATGCCGATATTTATTTTACCTATGGGCGATTATTAAAATCGCCCGTGAAGGCAAAAAAAGTATTAAAGCAGGAGCGAAGTAGCAGTGCACTGATATTTTACTGGGGCATCGACAAAAGTTTTACCACCCTTGGCCTACATAATATATTTTTCAGCCAAAATTACCAGCAGGAGTTTGAACATATTTTTACGAGGAAAACATTGTTCAACGATCCCACGGTATATATTAATATCACCTGCAAGGAAGATCCGGCCGATGCTCCCGCAGGAAAAGAGAATTGGTTTGTGATGATCAATGTGCCCGCCAATTCCGGCCAGGATTGGGAATCATTGAAACAAACAGCCAGGCAAAATATTATCAACAAGTTGAACCGGCTGTTGCAAACAGACATAGCATCATTGATCAGCTCAGAAACAATAATGGACCCGTTGATCATCGAAGAACGCACGGGCAGTTATATGGGATCACTTTATGGAACCAGTTCCAATAGTAAGATGGCGGCATTCCTAAGGTCCCCGAATTTTACACCCGGCATCCGCAACCTATACCATTGTGGCGGGAGTGTTCATCCCGGCGGCGGCATACCCCTGTGTTTAAAAAGCGCTGCCATTACGGCGGGGATTATTGAAAAAGATCAGCAAAAATATCATTCATCGGCACATTGAAAAACTTTTCCCGATACCAGGTAGCCTCGGCATTGGCCATACTGTTTCATACAGTTGGACTCATAGGTATATTGTTTTTTAATTCAGCAGTTTTTAACAAAACCACCCCGCTTAACCTGTTACTGATGGCGGGCCTGTTGGTATATACCCAGCCTAAAAAGAACAGGGCTTTTTTTGTATTTTTTTCTTCCTGCTTTGTTATCGGGATATTGGCGGAGATAGTTGGAACGGCCACCGGTTGGTTATTCGGTAATTATAGCTATGGCGAAGTGCTCGGCCCCGGTATATTTTCCGTACCATGGATCATCGGCATCAACTGGTTTATCATTATTTATTGTTGTGGTATCACGATCCAGATGTTGTTGAATAAACTTACCAGGCGCCTGGCTGCCCAAACGGGCCTGCCGCCCAAATCAATTCAAACACTCTCCGTTGTGGTAGATGGCGCCACCCTGGCGGTGGTTCTGGACTGGCTGATAGAACCGGTAGCAGTAAAACTTGGTTATTGGAAATGGCTGGATGATGGTGAGATACCACTGTATAACTATCTCTGCTGGTTTATGGTTAGTGCCATATTGTTAATTATTTTCAAGCAATTGAAGTTTGAGAGGGAAAACAAATTTGCGGTAAATTTGTTACTTATCCAGGCAATGTTTTTTCTGTTGCTGAGGACGTTTTTATGAACTGGTTAGTTTTTATACCTATAATGCTCGGCACATTCCTGCTGATGGAAGGGATCACCTGGCTTACGCACCGCTATGTGATGCATGGATTTTTATGGTTCATCCACGAAGATCACCACAAACCTTCTCCCGGCCTGTTTGAAAAAAATGATGCCTTTTTTCTCATTTTCGCTATCCCGAGCTGGCTCTGTATCATGTTTGGTCTGCAGGACCAACGGTATTGGTTAGCCGCTATTGGTTTTGGTATTGCCATGTATGGCCTGGCGTATTTCCTGGTGCATGATGTTATTATCCATCAACGATTCAAATGGTTTACACGCAGCAATAATACCTATGTGAGAACAATTCGCTGGGCGCACAAGATGCACCATAAACATATGGACAAGGAAGACGGTGAAAGTTTTGGAATGTTATACGTAGCCAGGAAATACTGGGAAAAGGTGTTGGCCGATAAAAAGCGGAATGGAAAATAAAATACTGTCCCGACCTCCCCGTCATACATCAATAGGAGGTCGCCCCCTATGCTTACTTAACCGAAATATCAGATCTATAACTACTTGCAAAGTCAATTCACATACTTCCTAATCCTCGCCGTTTCACTGGCGGGCCCGCTGGTATTAAGTTTCGATAAAAAGGTTGCGTTTTATACTAAATGGAAATACCTGTTCCCGGCCATGGTTTTCCCGGCGGTATTTTATATTGTTTGGGATATTTATTTTACCCGGTTAGGCGTTTGGAGTTTTAATCCTGCTTACATCACTGGCATCAAACTGGCCGGTTTACCCCTCGAAGAGATCCTGTTTTTTATTGTTGTGCCTTATTGTTGCGTATTCATCTATGAGTGTGTACGTACTTATTTCCCCCGGCTGGGCAGTGCTCCCGGGGGACATGTTTTCCTGAGAATACTTGCCGGGTGCCTGCTGGTGTTCGGCGCCGTTTTTTACGACAGGTATTATACCGCTTCTACTTTTTTGTTTTTTGGGGTCTTTGTTTTTCTCTATTATATATTCA
>JAKFCK010000295.1:0-12085 GCA_036676685.1 Chitinophagaceae bacterium
GGAATTTAATACCGGTGTCTTCCAGGAAATTATAAATTTTTTCGTTCCATTGCACCTGCAGCGTTTTGTCCTGGTTGCGGGCCTGGTCGTAATAACCATACTTCCACAGGATACCAATACCCACCAGGTTCTGGCGTAGTTCATACCCGCTTCGCATGTGAGAGCCACTAAGGTATCCCAACCCGCCACTGTATATTTTTAACGGCTGGTGCACAGCAAACTCCATGGAGAAATAAGCAATTCTTTTTTTATAGGCTTCATCAACCTCGTAAGGAACTTGGAAATTTTTAAAACTCATTCTGGTTCAAATTTTTATTAGGGTGCAAGATAAATGGATTTTATTTATAGCAGTGTAAATGTTACACAGTATAATTTTTTAATTTGTTCAGAAAAGTTGTATGTGAGGTGCACAGGATTTCCGTGAAAATAAGTTAGATTTGTCTAAGTTTATTTTTAACATGGTGAAACTTTTTACTAGCGCAGGAAGTATAGTGAATTATGGGAGAACGGGGTGGGGAGGATTTGCACACGCGGAAAACCTGCCTTAAAAGTATGCGTTTATCATACAGCTAAGCACAAGGGTCGGTAGATACGTGGGTTAAAAATTTATTTGAGCTGATGCAGGAACAACCTTGAGTCCGGGAACAAAGGTTCCGGGAATTTTTTTTGTAGCCTGGCAGCATAAAGCCGGCTCCGCTGTGGGAATTAAGTAAAGTGATCGGAATATTTATTGTCTATTATGAGTGATCAAAAACATATGTCAACTGCATCCCTGAGTGAAGTACATTCTTCCGTGGATACTATGATGAAGCCAAAGGGTTGGAAAAAATTTGCATCCTTTCTTGGGCCTGCTTACCTGGTAAGTGTGGGTTATATGGACCCGGGCAACTGGGCCACAGACCTTGCCGGTGGTAGCAAATTCGGGTATACACTTATCTGGGTTTTGCTAATGAGCAACCTGATGGCACTACTGCTGCAGGGACTTTCCGTGAGGTTAGGGATTGTTCGGGGACTCGATCTTGCGCAGGCAAACAGGGCAACCTATCCCAGGGGTGTAAATTTTATCTTATACCTGCTTGCAGAAATTGCTATCGTGGCCACAGACCTGGCAGAAGTGCTGGGTATGGCGATCGGTATCCAACTGCTCACCGGCCTGCCATTGATCTGGGGAGTGAGTTTAACGGTACTGGATACTTTTTTATTGTTATACCTGCAGCGGTTGGGCATCCGGAAAATGGAGGCATTTATCCTTGCGCTGGTGGCCATCATTGCCGTGTCGTTTTTGATCCAGATCATATGGGCCGCTCCGGTAGCCAGCGAAGTGGCAGCAGGGTTTATCCCATCTCTTCCAAATGATGAAGCGTTATTTATTGCTATCGGTATTATCGGTGCTACCGTGATGCCGCATAATTTATACCTGCACTCAGCACTGGTGCAAACCCGCAAAATAGATAAAACAGATGAAGGTATCCGGCAGGCGTTAAAATTCAATCGCATTGATACCACTATTGCCCTGAATATCGCTTTCCTGGTGAACGCGGCTATCCTTGTATTGGCAGCAACCGTTTTTTTTAAGACCGGTAATTCTCATGTGGCCGAGATAAAAGAAGCACATCGCCTGCTCCCTGGTTTTTTGGGTAATGCTGCCCCCATTTTATTTGCACTCGCGCTGATCGCTGCCGGGCAGAGCAGTACGGTTACCGGAACACTTGCCGGCCAGATCATCATGGAAGGTTACCTGAGCCTGCGGCTGAACCCGGTATTAAGAAGATTAATAACGAGGCTGGTGGCTATCATACCCGCACTGATCGTGATAGGTATTTATGGCGAAAGCCGGGTAGATGCTTTATTGGTGATGAGCCAGGTTGTACTTAGCCTGCAATTGGGCTACGCAGTGGTCCCCCTGATACAATTTGTAAGCGACAAAAAAACAATGGGAAATTTTGTGATCAAACCCATAATAAAAGTGCTTGCATGGGCTATTGCTACCGTGTTGGTTTATCTTAACCTCCGGATGCTTTTTAACGGGGTGATGCCGTTTTTTGAAGAGGAGGCATTGTTACCCAAGGTTTCCATTATAGCGGCGGGCCTCTTTTTTGGCGGTATACTTGTCTACATTGTCATTCACCCGTTGCTTAAAAAGAAAACGCCCGTAAAATCTATTTTAGTGCATAATGAAAATGATATGATAACGCCCGTTGACAAACCTGCTTTCAATAAGATCGCGGTAGCATTGGAGTTTAGTGAAAACGATTCCAGGATCCTGGGTTATGCTATAGGCCAGGGGAACCCGGAGTCTTCTTTTGTATTGCTGCACATCGTGGAAAGTGCCGGCGCCAAATTACTGGGAAAAGAAACAGATGATTATGAAACGCGGAAGGATATTGAAAGGCTGGAAAGTTATGTGTTACAGCTAAAAGAAAAAGGATTCAACGTTGTTGGTGAAATCGGTTACCGCAGCAGGGTAAAGGAAATTGTGCGTATTGTAAAAGAAAATAATGCAGATATGCTTGTCATCGGGGCGCATGGCCATACCGGTATCAAAGATTTTGTTTATGGAGAAACGGTGAATGCCGTGCGACATGAATTGAAGATTCCCGTGCTGGTGGTTACCTTGTAATAACCTTTATTTTTTCTTTAAGATAGGAATTCCATTTTGCCTGAACCTCCGGCAACTGGCCATTTTTAGTCTGGCCGTCGTAGTCGTCCTGCAGTTTGTTCATGAGGGCACAACACTCTTTGTATAAATTGGGAAGTACCGTGTTATAGTTGGCTTTTGTAAGGGTGAGCGCTTTCAGTTTTTCTACAAAAACACTGGCCGCAATAAAACTTATGTCAAAATGTTGTTGCTCGTGATTTAGGATATACTCAGTGGCCCTGCCGGATTTTACCCAGGAATTGTTTTTGTTGAAATAACAATATACACTGATGTTGATGTTGGTTGCTGATCCCACATTTTTATAATCCGCTTTATACCCAAAACCTGAAGCGGTTACAGCAGAGGCGCGGGATGAAAGATCCGGGGCTCCTTTAAAATCTCTCCAGGCCAATGGCCGGGCCGGGTCATAATAAATCACATCTGTTGCCGGAAGAGAGGCCTGGTTTGTCCAATATACATTCTTGGTAAGTTGCGCTGCAGACGATAGCGGGATAGCAAACAGGAACAGGACAAACAGGTGACGCATAGAAGACCGGGATTTATCCTTCAAAGCAACAAACTTTTTTGTGAATAAAAAATCCCGGAAAACAGTTTTGGAAATACATTAACAGGAGCTAAGGTTTCAGGCGGGCCATCGCTTTGGCAACAATGGCGTCGATATCCTGTTTCTCCATACAGTTAAAATGCTCCAGCGGGCACCTTGCCGTACCGTATTTGCTGCAGGGCTGGCAACCCAGGTCCAGGTAAATATTTTCATACACCGGTACATTTTGCACGTCCATAAAGCGGCTGCCGTAATACGGTTCCACATCCAGTGCGGGAGAAGTAGCACCCCAGATGGCAAGCAACTGCTTTTTAAATGCACACGCAATGTACTGCAGGCCCGTATCATGGGATATCACAAGCCTGGACTGGCGCACTAGGTCTGCAGATTCATTCAGGTTAAATTTCCCGCAGGCATTATACACTTTCACATCGTCTACTGCAGCTATTGCATTCGCAATGGCTACGTCTTCTTTTCCGCCTAATAATATAACCGGGTAGGGCAGCTTCCTGCAAAGCTCCTGCAATTTGTGCAGCGGGAGTTTTTTGGTATTGTAGGAAGCCCCGATCACCAGGGCAACATAACCCGCCAGGTGAGAATGGGGAAGATCTGTTTCTGGCACAATATCTTCCTTCGGAATAAAATAATCAAGTCCCCCACCATCGTCCGTTACACCGAGGGGCGCTACGGTATCGAGGCTGCGGCGGGTGATATGAATATCCGGCATGATATCGATGTTCAACCTGGTGAGTAAGAATTTCTCCACAGTAAGTTTCCTGATCGTAAAACTTTTTGTCTTCAGTGCTTTTTTGATCTTTAGGCTCCTGAAGTTTTTGTGCAGGTCCACAACGTAATCGTAGTGCTCTTCTTTCAGTTGTTCAATTAAAGCCGGGAGGTTTTCGCCCAGGTAAAAAAAGCGGTCTATGTATGGGTTCGATGCTGTGACCAACTTAAAGGATTGTTTAGTTACAAAATGCACCTCCGCGCCTGGCAGCTGATTTTTGATACAACGGAAAACGGGGCTTGCCAAAACGATATCGCCAATTGAGGAAAAACGTATAACCAGTATTTTAGGCAAGTTGAATTTTTTAGTGTTCAATATAATTGAGGTCTTTACCGAAAGTTTCCTCGGTAAAAATGGTTGCGACAATACTGATGGCCATCACCGTCACACCCGTGATCAGCCCTGCATTTACATAACTGGTAAAATGCTGTAACCAGTTAAACAGCAAAAGTATCAGGGGTAATGCGCCCCTCACCATATTCGGAATAGTGGTTGCTGCAGTTGCCCTCAGGTTGGTACCAAACTGTTCTGCAGCCATCGTCACAAAGATGGCCCAGAAGCCGGTACCAAAACCTAGCGCTGCGCAGATGGCATACATCTGGTTTGCAGTGCCTCCGTCCTGCATAAAATAAAAAGCAATGGCAAGCATGGTGAGCCCATAAAAAATATAAAGGGCCTTCTTACGGCTTCTTAGCCAGTGGCTCACAAAACCAATCAGCACATCTCCAATGGAAATAGCCACATAGGCAAACATGATCGCCTTGCCCGGATCTATCTTGCCCTGCACGTTGAGTTCAGTGGCAAAATTATTAGAGAAGGCGACCAGGATTCCGATCACATACCAGGTGGGTAAACCGATGAGGATGGCCAGGAGATATTTTCTTAATCGTTTCGCGTTGTTGAAAAACATCAGGAAATTTCCCTTAGCCACGGTCGACATTTCTTTGACCTGGTTGTACATGCCACTTTCTACAACGGATATACGAAGGATCAGCAGGCAGAAACCCAATGCTCCACCAATAAAATAACAGGTGCGCCAGTGAAAATTCTGGGAGATGAAAAAAGCAGCAACAGCACCTGTTAAACCTATCCCCGCCACAAGCGATGTACTTAAGCCACGTTTTTCTTTGCTGGCAATTTCACTCACCAAAGTGATACCTGCGCCCAGTTCACCAGCGAGGCCAATACCCGCCACAAAACGAACCAGTGCGTATTGGTTGGTCGTTTGCACAAAACCATTTACAATATTGGCAACGCTATATAAAATAATGGAGCCGAATAATACACTCAGCCTGCCTTTTTTGTCGCCCATGATGCCCCATAATATACCCCCGATAAGCAGGCCCAGCATTTGGATACTGATAATAAATTCTCCATCCTTTTTTATCAGGGTTTCTGATAGTCCAAGGTCCCGGAGACTTTGTACGCGCACGATGTTAAAGAGCAGCAGGTCATAAATATCTACGAAGTAGCCTAAGGCGGCCACCAGCACTGCAATATTAAAAATAGAACCGCTTTTTGTAGGCATAAGCTTAGTTAGGAATTATTCTCAGCCGGTTTCTTTTTTTTGGAAAAGAATAATTTATACAACACGGGGAGGGTGGTTATCGCCACAATGCCAAGGACAATAATTTCAAGATGTTGTTTAAGATCGAAGTTAAATTTTTCCAGGATGATCTTATAAAGATAGTGCCCTGCAAACAGCATGGTGATCACCCAGGCGATACAACCGGCGACATTGTAATAAGCAAATTTCTTTTTGTCCATTTGCACAATGCCTGCCACGATGGGAGCGAAGGTCCTGATGATGGGAAGGAAACGGGCAATAACAATTGTACTGGCACCATTTTTTTCATAAAAATCATGCGCCTGTTCCAGGTATTTTTTCTTGAAGAAGAAGCTGTCTTTACGGTTGTATAATGCAGGTCCGCCCTTTTGGCCAAACCAGTAACCCACGGAATTTCCTACAACACCTGCCACGATCACCATAACCGAAAGCAGCAGCAAATGCACCAGGTCATTATTGGTATTGAAACCCAGGCCCTTTGTGACCAGTTCGTTGCTATAAATGCCCGCAACAAAAAGGAGAGAATCGCCCGGGAGAAAAAATCCGGCAAACAGGCCGGTTTCAGCGAATACGATGAATAAAAAAAGCCAAAGCCCGCCATTTACGATGTAGAATTCAGGATTCAATAAATCCTTAAACGTGATCTCTAATAATTCCATTTGCAAATAAACAATTAATCTTTCAATCAAATATAAATAGGCGGAACAGGGGGAAAAATAATACCAGGAAAAAAAATGTATACCAACATATATAAAATGAATGTTATTGCGGGCAGTGCCATTCAACCCAAAATCTGCTAAGGCTAGTCGTTATATTCAATTATTGCTTACTTTTCCAAAATATTCATTTTTTTCAAAAACTAATTAGCTGTATGAGTTTATTTGTAAGAAAACCTATGGAGGCTTTAATGAATGAAGCCCAGGAGACAGGTTCGCACACATTAAAAAGGACCTTGGGCGCATGGGGATTGATTGCACTGGGCATTGGAGCCATCATTGGTGCAGGTTTATTTTCTATCACGGGTATGGCGGCTGCAAATCATGCCGGGCCGGCCATCACGATCTCTTTTGTTGTTGCAGCACTTGGTTGTTTGTTTGCCGGTTTATGTTACGCGGAATTTGCTTCTATGATTCCCGTTGCAGGTAGCGCTTATACCTATTCCTACGCCACCATGGGCGAATTTATTGCATGGATCATTGGTTGGGACCTTGTATTGGAGTATGCTGTGGGTGCTGCTACGGTTGGTATCAGCTGGAGCAGGTACCTGGTGAAGTTCCTGGAAGGTTTTGATATACACCTGCCAACGGCGCTCACGGTCGGGCCCTGGGATGGTGGCATTATTAATCTCCCTGCAGTATTCATCATTGTATTAATGAGTTTACTGCTTATGAAAGGCACTAAAGAAAGCGCCAATGTAAATGCTTTTATTGTAGGCTTAAAAATTGCCGTGGTGTTGATCTTTATATTCCTCGGTTGGAAATATATCAATAACGATAACTATACTCCATATATCCCGGACAACAGTGGCAAATTCGGTGAGTTTGGTTTCAGTGGAATAATCCGGGCCGCAGCCATCGTATTTTTTGCTTATATCGGTTTTGATGCGGTGAGCACTGCCGCCCAGGAAGCGAAAAATCCGAAGCGTGATATGCCATGGGGTATCCTCGGTTCGCTGGCGATATGTACAGTTCTATATATCTTATTCGCACACGTCATGACAGGAGTCACCAGCTATGCTTCATTTGCGGGTAAGGATGGTATCGCACCCGTTGCTATTGCGATTGACCATATGGGTACCACGGACGCAACAGGTGCAGTTACTCCCGATTATCCATGGCTGAACCGCGCTATCGTAGTTGCGATCCTGGCCGGTTATGCATCAGTTATACTTGTAATGTTGATGGGCCAGTCGAGGGTATTTTTTAGTATGAGTAAAGATGGTTTGATCCCTAAAATATTCTCAGCAGTTAATCCAAAGACCCAAACACCTGCGAAAAGTAACCTGCTGTTTATGCTTTTTGTAAGTTTGTTTGCAGCATTTGTGCCTGCCCGCGTGGTGGGGGAGATGACCAGTATCGGGACCTTGTTTGCTTTCATATTAGTATGTGTAGGTGTATGGGTGATGCGGGTGAAAATGCCCGAATTGAAAAGAGAATTTAAAACGCCATTTGTTCCGTTGGTCCCTATTCTTGGTATCGGCGTTTGTCTTTTCATGATGGTGTTCCTGCCTATGGATACCTGGATCCGCCTTATTGTGTGGATGCTGATCGGTATGGATATTTACCTGGTGTATGGTGCCAAACATAGTTTGCTGGGCAATGGTACAGATAACCGTAAAGGAATGAGAATAGCCAGGTACACCGGGTTAATATTGTGTGTGCTGCTTGTCATTACGGGCCTGCTGCACCAATACACGGTTGGTTTTGAAACAGACAGGACCCTGATGTATATCTCTATCATCTTTGCAGCGGTTCACCTTTTCGTATTCGGAAGAAAGTTAGGTCGAACAGAACCTTTGGTATAAACCAAAGCTTCAATTAAATAGTTCAAATAAAAAATGCTCCGGGAACGGAGCATTTTTTATTGGGACCGGGTCCCGCAATTTTTTACTTAAAATGGGAGGTCATCGTCCATCGGAGGAGCACTCTGCCTCGTTGGTTCTTCTGTCCTCATTGTTGGAGCAGGTGTATTACCCGCATAACTTACGTTACCCTGGTTAGACCCGCCGGCTGTGTCGCCACTACCACCCAATAACTGGATATTCTGCACGCGCATTCTTAGTGTTGCAGATACCTGGCCTTCCTTATTGGTGTACCCGTCTGCTTCCGGGGACCCTTCTGCATAAACCGTTTTGCCTTTGGTAAGGTATTGTGCAATGGCTGTTCTGTCTGTCCAGTAGGCACAATTCACCCAGGTGGTCCTTTCCTTTAAATTTCCCTGTGCATCTTTGTACTTTTCACTGTGCGCAACATTAAAATTGATCACCGTTTTGCCGTTCACTTCTTTTTGAATACAATCTCCCCCGAGATTGCCGATCACTTGTAATTTAATCATAACTGTAAATTTTGCCCTCCTCCCAGGTTCATGAACCATAAAAAAAGGATTGTTTATTAATCGATGTATCTGTTTGCGTAAGTTATGTGGTCCGGGGTTAAATTAATTCATTTTCTTTTTAAGTGTACTCACCTGGTCCTGCAGGTTATTCACCAGGCTGGCCAATGTATTCACATCCCACCTTTGTTGCGTGGTCACCTTCCCGATCACTACCTGTGCCTGCCACAATTCTATTATGTCTTCCGTATTGACCTGGTAGGGCTGAAAGGTCGGGTTATCGCTTGCCAGCGTTACCTTATTTTTTACCTTGTTATTTTTGATGATGCGCTTATACACTATACCTTCATTCCTGCTGATGACGATATAAGCCATATTACTTTTTACGTCATCCATACTGTTCACCTTTTCTCCTACTATCACGCTTCCACTCGGGGTGGGCAACATACTGTCCCCGATGATCTCGAAAGCACGGTAATTACCGCCACTCAGCATCGGCAGGGTAAATGTATTCAGTTCGTCAATAAACTCACTGTCGGCATATCCCGCAAGGTAACCAGCTGCTGCTTTAACCGGGACAAAATGGATGATGTTTCTTTCAGCTGTCATCATTTTTTGCTGCCGCCGCTTCATCAGGTAACTGCCGGACTGGTTGCTGAGATCTTTCAGTAACAATTCATCAAGGCTGAGTTTGAAGACATCCGCAACAATCTCCAGCACTTCCAGCCGGGGATCTGCTCGTTCCTCTTCATAGGCCCCCAATAAGGACCTTTTGATATTTAATTTCCCGGCAAATTCTTCCTGTGTCCATCCACGTAGTTTGCGGAGATATTTCAAATTTAAACCTGCTGTAGACATGATTAACTAATTTGATTAGTACAAATATACTAATAATTTTAGTTTATCAAAATTAATTTTTTGTTTTAAAAATCAAGGGATGTCTTTCAGAAACAGGGCTGCTGCTGTTGGAAAAAATTATGCCCCATACTACAGCGGGTATTCCGGGTTTTTTTCACCCAGTGGGGGTAATTTGGGCCATTCCCAGGGCTCATGTTTTTCTTTGTCGTCCGGCCTTGGCTTGCCGGTTCGGATGGTATTCACCGGGTAGTGGTCCAGGTCCTGTGACGGTATTTCGTATGCCAATATCTTTTTGTATTCCTGCTCGGTTAATTCTTCCGATAAAAACTGCTTCGATAATACGAGAGGCAGGAACAACGGCATACGCCATTTATTATCGCCGTCGTTGTGGATATTTTTCATCAGGTCATTGGCTGCTCTTGTGATCAACCCGAAGGTATACCGTTTGATCATCTCCCCGGTTGCCTTGTCGGGCAGTTCAGCTACAGAATACAGCCCCGGTAAAAAAAACACATCCTGCCCGGCAGGTTTTATATGATAGGGCACTTTCTTTTTCCAGCCGCTCACCTGCCTGTGTTCGTAGATGCCGCTCACCGGGATCAGGCAGCGCCTGTTCCGGATCTTATACCAATAACTTTTTGGATCATCGAGGATACGCTCCGAGCGGATATTGAGCATGGAATTTCGTTTCCGGAAGTCTGGTTCCTCTTTCACATAAAATTCTATACATGACCATTCCATTTTACGGCAGTGTGCCAGCTTATCTTCCCTGCCGATATAAATGATGGGATGCTGGCCAAACACAGCTACGCCTTGTATATGGTCGATACTTTCGAACGTTACTTCTATTTCTTCATCGAATATCAATCCCGGGAAATAATCGCCCAGTTGTTCGATCTTTACTTTAAAGGAGATATCATAACACATTCGCTAAGATTTTTCTATCTCCTCAAATTTAACTCTTTGGCGCTGAGAACGCCATTTTAAACTCACAAAAAGTTCACCGAAGGTTACTTCGAAAGATGCCTGGATTTTATCCTTGCCGCCAATCGTCCAACCGGTATTTTTCCCAATATACCTGCGCATGTGATCAGCATACCCGAGGTTGAGTTGCCTTTCCAGCCGCGCTGCATCTTTTACCACGCACCAATACACCTGGTAAGGAGAAGCCGGTTCCAGCATGGAGATGAATTTATCAAAATGTTTTTTTTCACAAAGCTGGATGATTGCGCCGTATTGGTCATCCCGTAATGCTTTCAGGTGAATTTCGGCCCTGCCTTTTTCCTCATATCCGGTCACTAAAAGGGCTTGTTGTTTACCAGTGCATAAATTTTCAACGCGGCCGAAAGTTTGTGTCACCAGGTAGATCTTCTTTACTTCCCTGAGCCGGGGAATATATTTCTTTTCAAATTCAATAAAAGGCTGTACCATAAATCAGATTTTCACTTTCAGAATTTGTTTGATATCGGTTGTATAACAGGGAGATAAAAAATCTGCTTTTAATTTATACCGTCGTTCAAAACCCTGTGAAGCTGTGCGCACTATTTCATTGCCAAAAGACCTGTTTAGTTTGTCCATGGTGTCCATCATTGTTTTCCCTTTTGTATTAGCCGGTGAAAAAAGGCTGCTTTGAAAAACCCGTTCCGGAACAAGATCCATCACGATGACGCCACACTTTAAATACTTATATCCTTCCTTAAAGATGATATCAAAACCTTTCATCGCATATTTTATTATTTCCCCTGCATTATTGCTGGCAGTTTCCAGGCTGATCGTGATGGACATACAATATTGTTTGTGCGCAATTTTATGGGGATTGGTCTCGATGAAGACCTGTAGTTGTTTGCAGCAGGAACTTTGCTTTCGTAATTTAGCAGCACACAGCGCAGCATAGTTGGCAACCGCTACTTTGATCTCCTCCCTGTCGCTTAGCAATTTTCCAAAAGACCTCGAACTGCAGATATTTTTTTTCGCCTTCGGTTCGTACTGATCCGCCCGGCAGGATGTTCCTTTAAGTTCCTTTAGCAACCGCTGGCCAACGACGCTCATATTTTTCCTGATCCATTCTTCGGGTGCATTTACCAGGTCCAATGCAGTTTTAAATCCGTGCTTCTGCAGGAATAGCGCATATTGCCGGCCGATGCCCCAAATATCGTGCACACCGGTGCCTGCGAGCATTTTTTTTATCGTTGCTTCGTTGGCAGCACAAAATACGCCACCGGGCACGTTGGCTTTTTTGGCGTAACGGTTGGCCATTTTTGCAAGCGTTTTTGTTGGTGCGATACCAACGCTTACCGGAATGCCAATATCTTTTTTCACCTTTTGCCTGATCTGTTCCCCGAGTGGCAGGAGTTCATGATGCGCCATGCCAGACAGGTCCAGGAAGGCTTCATCGATGCTGTAAATTTCTATCCTTGGCACAAACGCGTTCAAGGTCTGCATTACGCGGTCACTCAGGTCGCCATACAAGGTGTAATTGGAACTGAAGAGGGTTACATTATTTTTTTTGATCAGCTCACCCATGAGAAAAACCGGTGAACCCATCAGGATGCCTGCCTGTTTAGCTTCCTCACTTCTGGCCACCACGCAACCGTCGTTGTTGCTAAGCACCACGAGTGGTCT
>JAKFCK010000296.1:0-7587 GCA_036676685.1 Chitinophagaceae bacterium
GACGTAAACAAATACCGCAACGGCTGGAAGTGGGCCTATGGTGCCTCGGCGCAACTGGCGGAGTTTAGCAACAAGACATTTAATGTGACCCGGCGGGAATTGAAGGATGATGCCGGCAATATTATTCAGGCAGCAGAAAGTTTCAACTTTACCAGCCCGCTTAAAAATTTCTGGCGCCTGGGCAGTTTTGCACAGGTAAGCCGCAGATTTTTTGATTCGCGCCTCGGTATCAGTGCCGGCCTTCGTACAGATGTGAACAGCTTTACCAGTGGGGCTGGTGATCCTATGGAAACACTTTCTCCAAGGTTGTCCTTCAGTTATGTGTTGGCCGATAAGTGGACAGCCAATGCATCCATAGGGCGTTACTTTAAGATCCCCCCCTACACCATTTTAGGATTCGCGGACAACAATGGGGTGCTGGTAAACAAAAACAGCGACTACCTGCGCAGTGATCATTATGTTGCGGGTGTTGAGTTCTTACCGGGCAAAACTTTGCGTTTTACCGCAGAAGTTTTTTATAAGGATTATGACAACGTGCCGGTGTCCCTTCGCAATGGCATTTCATTGTCTAACTTGGGTTCGGACTTTAATGTGCTGGGTAACGAAGCGGTATCCACCGATGGCCGGGGCCGGGCTTACGGCTTTGAATTATTTGCACAGCAAAAACTGGCGGATCGTTTTTTTGGTATTCTATCTTATACATTTTACAAGTCGGAGTACAGTGGCCGCAACCAAAATTATATCCCCAGCAGTTGGGACAACCGCCACCTGCTGAGTGCCACCATGGGCTACAAACTGCCGCGCAACTGGGAGATCGGGATCAAGTTCCGCTTCCAGGGAGGTGCGCCTTATACGCCTTTTGATGAAACTGCTTCCCAGTTGAATTACCTGAGCCGCGGCCAGGGTATCTTAGATTATACAAAGCTGAATACACAACGGCTCCGCAGTTTCAATTCCAGCGACATCCGCATTGATAAAAAATGGAATTTTAGAAAAACCACCATCGACCTTTTTTTAGATGTTACCAATTGGTACCGTGCCAAAAGTGCTGAACCAGACAGTTACACTTTTAAACGCAATGAAGAGAATACCGGCTTTGCCACTACGGATGGCCAGCCCATAAAAGCCAATGGCAGCAATGCTATTCCCGTACGGCTGGTAAACAACGAGGCTTCTTTTGTACCTTCTGTTGGTTTTATTGTTGAATTTTAATCACTGTGGCTGTCATCCACGGGTAATGATTCCGGCTACGCCATTGCCTGGCGGCAAAAGGATGGGAACACGGATGATACGGATGAGGCGGATAAGAACGGATTTTTTGCTGCTGCGCAAAGAAGCCAAATGCATATGAGAAGAACACCACCCAGGAAATACTTCTTTGTTTCTTTTGATCTCCCTTTGCCGTCTTTGCGGGAAAATCCTAACAAACTTCTGCAGCCAAAAGTCTCACCAACACCGGTCCTGCATCTCCTTCGGCGAATACGCCATCCTGTTCCGAAAACTTTTTGCCGGGAGCCAATAATACTATGTAAACCCAAAAGACGACCAGCCGTTCGGGTTACGTTTACCTTGGCTGATAATACACACCAACCGTGAAATAACTTTCATAGGTGTCCGGCTGTTTGTATTTTTTTGTTTTTGTGCTTACGAGAGTGGCGTTAGCCGTGACTCGTTTATCGGTCCAGGTATAGCCTGTTGCAGTGGTAGAAATCGTTGCCCATTTTGAAGGAGGAGAATCATTGCGGTAAGGAGGCGACTCTACAGGGTTGCCGCCCAGGTAATTTTTAACATCCAGGAGATTATTTCTGCCTTGAGAAAAAGATGCATCATCTTTCACATTTGATAATAAC
Source organism: Chitinophagaceae bacterium (assembly GCA_036676685.1). Lineage (GTDB taxonomy): Bacteria > Bacteroidota > Bacteroidia > Chitinophagales > Chitinophagaceae > Ferruginibacter. The sequence goes on from JAKFCK010000296.1 coordinate 1,851, forward strand.
ACTTTTGTAATACCTGTCACCACACCGTTGCTGACTAAAACCATTGTGTTTTGTGCACCACTCGACTGGTAAAATGCTAACGTGTCATTAGGAGCTGTTTTTACAGCCTTCAAAAAGAACTCCGGATGGGCTGCCTTCATGTCTTCAAGCTTAGCACCCAACTGCCAGCCGGCTAACCCGAATTTGATGTAGCAACTTGCTGCTAAGGGGTTCACCGGTTTGCCTGAGGCATTCTCCCTTTCCAATCTTAATTTTATTTTCATCACCTCCAATTGTTTCTCCTCGTTGAAGGATGCATAGTCAGGCGATTTCACAAAATCTCCAATGGCTATTTTCAAACCCTCCAGGCTTGTTTCATCGTCTTCCGCCAACACCTGCAGGGCAAGTATCTTCAGGTAAAGAATTTTAGCATTAGCGCCACCGAGTTTAGTAGCCGCCTGTTCTAAGTAAGATAAACTGGCTGCATACTTTCCGGCGCTGAATTCTTCCTCTGCAAGCAGGTAGGCAGCTTTCGCTTCGGCAGCGGACGATTGAGCATTGCTTGTTGCAAGCGTGCAAATAAAGGCAGTTAATAGCAGCAGTTGTTTCATTGAAAAGATCATTGAGGATTGAAAGTAAGTTGAACGTGCGCCTTCCCATACATGCTGAAATACATAATGGAGATAGAACCCTTATTCCCGGTAGCAGGTGGCATCAACACTAAATAAGCTGATTCAGCGCCGTTCTTTGTGGTAAGTTCTTGTTTCACCGCCGCTGTGGTATCCATCCCGGCAGGATATAGATTTACCAGTGATTGGTAGACTTTTTTGGCCGTTGCAGGATCCGTATCAGCCTGCACCGTGTAAACGTAAACCCGCAGGCCTTTTGCATCAAAATAAATATCTGAAGGACCGGGTGATGAATAGTTGAAGCCATTATTGTATAATAAGGTAATTCCTTCGGGTGGCGATTTGACCTTTCTTAAACCAATAAATGCACCGGGGTTGTACGCCATGAACTCTTTCACCGTTGCACACCTTTTTACCCGGTAGGCATTCATCAGGCTATCGCTCACTTGCAGTGGCCTGGTCTTTATCCATTCTGCCAACTGCTGCGCAGCCGCGGCTTCCTTCTGCTCAAATAATTCCCTGGTTGCAGGCAATTTGTTTAAAGACTCCGAAAAATCATATACTTCCCGAAACTTTTCTTCAATGCCCTGCACTTCGTTATACTTCTTCAGATATTCGTCAGCGTCTTTGCGGGCTGCCAACAGGAAGCCGTAGTCGTATTTGCCGCTGGCAATGATGCCCTTGCCTGCCATCAGCCGCAGGTAGAGTATCTTAGGGTTGGAGGCTCCCAGGAGCTTTTGCGCTTCATCCAGCTTAATGAGCACAGTATGGTAGTCGTTCTTTATAAAAGCCTCTTCGGCCTGCTCATACTTTATTTTGGCTATGGCATTTTGAGCATTTGCAGGTAACACAAAAAGAAGAGATATAATGGTAAAAAGAAGTAAGTTTTTCATGTTATTCGCCTTGAGGGTCAAAAGAAATTATCACATAGGCCTTCCCGCCTACGAAGTTTAAATAAGTGATGCGAATGTTTCCGCGATTTCCGGTTGCAGCTGGCAACAACTTTAAAATGCCAATCTCCTGTCCACTTGTCCCGGGCCCGATTTCTCTTCTTGTGGCTGTTGTTGAATCCATGCCCGATGGATAAATATCTATAAGAGACTGGTAAACCTTTTTTGCTGTGGCAGGATCGGTTTCACCCAACACTGTATAGGAATACAAATAGAGCCCATTATTATTAAAGATAATTTGTAAAGGACCTGCTATTGAGTTTTGATTCCATGTATTGAGATAAGTTACCGTATTTGCCTGGTTCTTTTGTTTTGTCAGTCCTATAAATGCCCTTAGATTATAAGTTTCAAACTCCTTAACTGTTGCACATTTTTTTACCATGTAAGCCGTCATCAGGCTATCGCTCACCTTAATTGCCCGGGCTTTTACCCATTCCGCCCGTTTTCGGGCAGTTTCGCTTTTCTGTTGCTCAAATAAGTCCTTTGTTTCAGGCAGTGCTTCCAGTGTCTCTGAAAACTCATACACCTGGCGGAATTTTTCTTCAATACCCTCAATCTCACCATATTGTTTTATGTAAAGCCGGGCATCCTTGCGGGCGGATGCCAGGAGATCATAGTCATAGTTGCCACCGCTAATAACGCCCTTGCCCGCCATCAGGCGCAGGTATAAAATTTTGGGGTTGGAAGCACCTAACAGTTTTTGGGCTTCATCCAGCCTGGTAATCGCAGTGTGGAAATCATTCTTTAGAAAAGCTTCTTCAGCCTGCTCATACTTGATTTTGGCAATGGCGTTTTGTGCCTGCACGGTCACCGTAAAAACGATTACGAACATTGCAAAAAGGAGAACTTGTTTCATAAACAGTGATCGTTATAAAAATTTGTTACCGGGCTGCTTTAGCTGCAGCTGCTTTGCTGTTCCATTCCCCGGCCAGCTTCTTATTTTTTTTCACACCCAATCCTTGTTCATAAAGTTTTGCCAGCATCTGCATACTACCGGTATTTCCTTTTTCGGAGCCCTTCAAATACCAATTGAAGGCCTGGGCGTAATCTTTAGGAACGCCATAACCGTTCTGGTAGATAAAGCCGATCATTGTAATAGCATCTGGCCAACCCTCCATTGCTTTCTTAAATAGGGCCATTGCTGTAGCCTCGTCCTTCTTAACGCCACCCATACCATATAAATGAAACATGGCCACCATGTGTTGGGAATAGGGATCATTCTTATCCATGCCTTTTTTATACCACTCATAGGCTTTAGACCCAACCTTAAGCTTAAAATTATAAATATCGCCCAGGCCATTCATGGCCAGGATAATGTTTTTAGAAGCGGCTTGCAGGAACAATTGTTGTGCCTGCTCTATGTTTTCTGCACCACCAGAGCCGTGAAAATAAGAACGCCCTAACCAATATTGTCCGTAACCATTCCCTTTCTCTGCTGACCGCTCATACCACCGGCGTGCTTCTGCCGGGTTCTTTTCAATTCCAAACCCGAATTCGTTCATAATGCCTATCCTGGTCATGGCGCGTGCAAAACCAACTGCAGCAGCTTTTTTATAATGTACCAGCGCGGTAGTATAGTCCTTTACGATATAGGATTGCTCGCCGGTTAAAAAATCTGCATTGCTTTCATATTGCAGCAACCGCTCCGAAACCAGGTACACGTCTTTGTACTTCGCTTCCAGGTTTGGCGTGAGTTCATAATTTTTTAAATAGAACTGGCAGCTTTTGCGCAGCGGAACCACTAAACTACTGTCGCCATCCAGCAGTTTGTCCTGGCTCATGATGCGCAGGTAAAGGATTTTGGGATTGGTACCGCCCAGCAGTTGTTCGGCCTCGTTCAGCCTGGCAACGGCGGTAAAAAAATCGGCTTTGACGTATGCCTCCTCCGCCTGCTCGTATTTGATTTTGGCGACAGCATTCTGGGCTTTCGTTCCGGCGCAGCAAGCGATAAGTAATACAACGGTAAAAAATAATCTCATTGAGTGTAGTCTTTGCATCAGGCTATTTTAATTATTCCAGAAGTCATCTTTTTTTACAGGCTTCTTTTCAGTAGACGCAGGTTCGGTCACCTTTTTGCCTGTTTCCCAGAAATCGGTGTTGGCGCCTGCTGCAGTAGCGGATGTTTTTTTTCCTTTGTAAGTGATTTTAGTAATGGTCCCTCCCGACCTGGCAAACACATCCACCAAACCGCGCTGCATAGCTGCTGCTTCCTCTTCACTTTTGTAGTAACCATGCAGTATTTCGGCATAGGGAGTTAGTTTGTCAATCTCATTCGTAATAGACGTTTTAAACGGCCAGGTGCCATCGCTGTAGCGACTCACGGGAAACACATTGGACACGAACAATGCCGGGGCTTTTGCCCCGAGTTGTGCGGGATCGTAAGCGTACGCGAAATAATAAATCGTTGTCGCCTCCAGCCTCGTGGAAGATAGTGGCAATCCGCCTTCTTTAAAGCGGGTGAACAAATCGGCACGAATGCCGGTGAGCAGGCGTTTTTCTTCTGCCAGCATATTATTCAGCATGTATTCTTTCTGTTGCCTCAGTTGCTCCTGCGCCTGCTTTCGCTCCCTGGCTTCCTTTGCCCCGTTTACCATCGCACCTATTGCTTTGATGCCTGCCCCATAGGCCGCCACATCGGGGGTGTTGAAGTACGCATCTGCGGAACTATTCAGGGCCTGGTTCTTTTTAACAGTGAGGTCGCTCACTGCCCTGTTCAATTGCGCCATCTTTACATTAAAATCTGCCATCAGTTGGTCTACGGATTGGTAAGAACCGGAAAGTGTAGATAATTCCTTCACAGTATTACGGGCTTCTTCCCTCGCACCAACGGCCGCGAAGCCCTGGCGTTGCAGGTCGGCTTGCCGGTCAATGTCTTTATAAACCTGGTCATTAGCCGCCTGGTCTTTTTTGATATCCACCATGATATTATCTACTGCTTTTTGGTCGGCCGCCTGTTTGGCCTGCAGGCTGGTGCCGGAGGTTGATCCGTTGGTTTGTGCGGCCGGCTTATCATTCCAAAAGTCGTTGTCATTATTATTTGCGCCGGTTGCAGATGCGCTTTTGCCTCCCGGTTGCACGTCACCGTTAGCAGTGTTGTTTTTAATTCCCGTAGACAGCGGAGTGGTTGTTTGATCAGCAACCTTCCGGTCTCGTAAAACGTTTTCGATGAGCATCGTGTTGAACAGTACCTGGTCAATTGAAGTTACATTTATCCGAAATCCCCCGGCATCTAAGATAGCCTGCCCTTGTTTATTGAGTTTTTGTATAGCTGCGTCGTTTGTTTTAAAATCACCCGTGCTTTGGTGATTGAAAACCTTCGTCCAGTTAAGGGTGAAGACATGCTCACGGGAAGACCAGTTCGTAAGGAAACTGCTTCCATTATACAGATCAAAATACACTTTAGGACGGGTTGTGGAAACGCTGGTCATTAAACTTTGAATGGTAGAAGCGGGAAGGTCTGCAACACTATAAACCTTACCGAGGTAAGTTATTTTATCAATTGTTTTCGGCGTGCAGTTTAACCTGATAGCTAAATACGATTGCGCCTGCTTCTCAAACGAATAGCTGATGTCGTAAGTTACCACCAAACCATCACGCCCATTGTCTGCCGACTGGTAAGACTGGGCATGAATAATATGTATGTTGAACATCAGCAGCAGCCCGATAATAAATTTGTGCATAAGTTCTCCTGGTTTAGCGTAGACCCTTTGATCAGGATAAAACGTTTTGGTAGTCCGGCTCAGCAGTTGTTGCAGTAACGCTGCCGGGATGGCAAAAGTATGTAAGATGATATTTAAATGAAACCTGCGGTAAAAAATACCTGAAAATAGGTAGGTGAAGGTTGGTTTCAAGGATCGGGCGAACCAGTTAGATAAAACACGGATTTTTGCTGCCACGTAAAGCAGCCAGGAAAGCAAAGCAGAAAAAAGAACGCAAAGCAGGCAAGACTTCTTTGTTTCTTTTGATCTTCCCTTTGCCATCTTTGCAGGAAAATTCTTACAAACATCTGCAGCCGAAAAGCCGCTCTCCTTTTTAAAATTCAACATTCAAAATAATCCATACAAAGAATGGGCACACAGATGACGCGGATAAGAACGGATTTTTTGCTGCTGCGCAAAGCAGCCAAATGCAAAGGAGAAAAGAATGCAACGCAGGCAAGACTTCTTTGTTTCTTTTGAT
>JAKFCK010000297.1:0-3964 GCA_036676685.1 Chitinophagaceae bacterium
AACCCTTCGGGTTTGTGAAACCCGGCATTGAATAATTAATTTACCCAAGAGAAACCGGGAGATTACCTATTCCACGCTTCTTAAATCCCGAAGGGATGAAATTATTATAGCCCGGCAGATGTGATGGGCATAAAACCCCGAAGGGGTGGAATAGCCGTGTTTAATTATACATTCAAACGCGTGTTTCCGTTTCTTTTTTGTGAGAATGAAAACCTACTGGATTAATTGCGGATTTACCCATACATGGCGTGTTTAAATTCCGGTCTTTACACAGAAAACCTAATTAGTTTTTAAAAGATATTTGACTATTTTACAGGACTAAACATTACGATCATGTTATCAAAAGCAATGCAGGATTCCCTGAACAACCAGGTAAAGTTAGAAGCAGCATCATCCCAGGCCTACCTGGCCATGGCGAGCTGGGCAGAGATACAGCCCGGCCTTGATGGGGTAGCCAATTATTTTTTCCAGCAAAGTGAAGAAGAAAGGGTGCACATGCTTAAACTGATGCGCTTTATCAATGAGCGGGGCGGCTTTGCCATGGTGCCTACGCTGGAGCAGCCCACCGTTACTTTCATAAGTTTGAAAAGTTTGTTTGAGAAGTTTTTGCAGCACGAGATAGAAGTGAGCAACAGCATCAACGAACTGGTGGACCAGGCACTGAAAGAAAAGGATTATGCCACCCATAATTTCCTGCAGTGGTACGTGAGCGAACAGATCGAAGAAGAAAAAAATGCACGGATCCTCAATGACAAACTGGAACTTGTCGGAGATGATAAAAGCGGCCTGTATTTATTTGACAGGGATATTTTAAACACGAGGCAGGCTGGCGGCGGAAAACGTTGATCCACCTGGCCGGTATAAATTGTGATCGTTACCATGAGAAAATTTTTAGTGTTATTGATCAGCGCCTGCACGCTGCAGTTTTCCTATGCCCAAACCGGCAGCGAAGGCATGAAAGTGACCGACCTGCTGAAAATAAAAACCGTTGGCGGCATCAGCTTAACTAAAGATGGCTCCCGGGCAGCTTTCACCGTTACTTCCGTGGAACCGGACGAAAAAAACAAAGCGGATTATAAATACCTCACCCAGGTGTACAGCGTTTCCACCACGGGCAATACCTTCCCGGTTCAATTAACCACTGCCAAAGAAGGTGCTTCCCAACCGGCATGGAGCCCGGATGGAAAAAAACTCGTTTTTGTTCGCACGGTGGCAGAGAAGCCGCAACTATTTATCCTGTCCATGGAGGGAGGCGAACCCATCCAGCTTACGAAAAATAAATATGGCGCAACCAACCCCAAATGGTCGCCAGACGGTAAACATATTTTGTTTGCCGCTGCTGTGGGCTTTAATGATCTTTTAAAAGATTCCACCCTAAACATTTCCCGCACGGGCCCTACCTGGGCGTACGAAAGGGCCGGGATCAACAATGTGCAGTGGTATGGTGCAGCACGTCCTGATCCTAACGGCACATTGGAACAGGTGAGAACTTACCTGGACAGTAATGTAACCGACAAAAAAGCGATCGTATTAAACAAACTCAATTTTCAGAGTGAGTCCAACATATCTGCGGACCAGAACTTCAACCAGTTTTTTTTGATCGATGCAGAAAAAGGCGGGGTTGCGGTGCCGGTCACCAGGGGTTATCACCGCTATAACAATGCAGACTTCATTCCCGGTACCAACCAGGTCATTTTTTCCGGCGATGTAGACTCCCTGGAAAATCCTGACCGGTCGCTGGAAAGCGAGATCTTTATCGCGGACCGCGATGGCAGAAATTTTCGGATGTTACTGGGGCAAAAAAATATGGTCTACACAGCCGCCTCGGTTTCCAATTCCGGTAAATGGCTGGCTTTCCTGCAAAGCCCCACCGCCACGGTAACAATACCGCGGCTGTCCCTCATGCCATTAAACGGAACAGAAAAAGATATCATCAACATTCCCTTCGACAGGAATGTATCTTCCCTTACCTGGAGCAGCGATGACCAATATCTGTATTTTCTTTCCCCATCCAACGGTGGTGTGCCCCTGCACAGGCTCAATATGGCGAGCAAAAAAATTGAACGGTTAGGTAATTATGAAAGAGGCATCACCGGTTTTGATATTGCCGGGAACAGGATCGTGTTTTCTGCCACCCAGGTAGCCAATCCTTCTGAGCTTTACGTGGCCGACGCGGCGTTAAAAAATGAAAAAAAGGTCAGCACATTTAATGACTGGGTAACCACAAAAAAATTGTCTTTCCCCGAGAAACACAGCTTTACCAATGAAAAAGGTTTAACCGTTGAGTATTGGGTGATGAAACCATTAAACTACCAGGCAGGTAAAAAATTCCCGTTGCTGCTGGAAATACACGGGGGGCCAACGGCAATGTGGGGCCCGGGGGAAGCCAGCATGTGGCACGAGTTTCAATATTTCTGCAGCCAGGGGTATGGTGTCGTTTACAGTAACCCGAGGGGGTCCGGAGGATATGGCGTAGACTTTTTAAGGGCCAATATCAATGACTGGGGCAAGGGCCCCGCGTCTGATGTGCTGACCGCGCTGGACAAAACCGTGGCAGAAGGTTGGGCGGGCACCGGGAAGTTGCTCATCACTGGCGGATCTTATGCAGGTTACCTTACGGCATGGATCATTGCCCATGATAAAAGATTTGCCGCTGCCTGCGCACAACGAGGGGTATATGACCTGCTTACTTTTTTCGGCGAAGGCAATGCCTGGCGGCTGGTGCCCAATTATTTTGGAGGTTATCCCTGGGAACCGGCGGCGCGGCAGGTGCTGATGCGGGAGTCGCCCATTAATTATGTGCAAAATATTACCACGCCACTCATTATATTTCATGGCGCCAATGACCGCAGAACCGGATTTGTGCAAGGCGAAATGTTATACCGCAGCCTCAAAGTGCTTGGCCGGCCCGTGGAGTACGTCGTTCATCCCGGGGCCACACACGAGATCACCCGCAGCGGGGATAACCGGCAGCGGATAGACCAGATGTTAAGGACGTGGGAGTTTTTTGAGAGGTGGATAAATTAAAAGGTTCAAGGTTCAATAGGTTCAAGAGGTTCAAGAGGTTCAAGAGGTTTAAGAGGTTCAAGAGGTTTAAGAGGTTCAAGAGGTTTAAGGAGTTTTGCTTCTTTGCTTTCTTTTTTTCTTTGCGTGAAACCCTTTGCGTGAAACACCCTTTTCTTCCTTACTTTCGGTGAAAATTTTCAACCACATGAATATTAAAAAATGCCTGCTCCTGCTTGCCGGCTGCATTTGCCTTACCCAACTTACCGCACAGGAAAAAAAAGACGCTAAGAAATGGGACGTCAATAACCCGGAAGGAACTTTTAAGGAGGTAAATTTTACTACAACAGAAGGTACCTGGATGAACGTGGATATTTCTCCCGATGGCAAAGAAATTATATTCGACCTGCTGGGAGATATTTATACCATTCCTGCGGGTGGTGGTACCGCAAAATTGCTGCGGGGTGGCCATGCGTTTGAAGTGCAGCCTCGTTACAGCCCCGATGGAAAAAAGATCCTGTTTACGTCTGATGCAGGAGGTGGCGATAATATCTGGGTGATGAATGCCGACGGCAGCGCCGCAAAACAAATCACCAAAGAAACTTTCCGCTTACTGAACAATGCAGCATGGACACCGGATGGTCAATACATCGTTGCAAGAAAACATTTCACTTCGGGCAGATCGCTGGGTGCCGGCGAGATCTGGATGTACCACATCAGCGGTGGTGGTGGATTGCAACTGACCACGAGAAAGAACGACCAGCAGGACGTGAACGAGCCTGTGGTTTCACCCGATGGACGCTATTTTTATTTCAGCGAAGACATGTATCCCGGTGGATTCTTCCAGTACAACAAAGACCCCAACAACGAAATATTCAGGATAAGAAGGTTCGACAGGGAAAAAGGCATCGTTGATAACATTACCGGCGGACCTGGTGGTGCTGTTCGTCCCCAATTGAGC
>JAKFCK010000298.1:0-4086 GCA_036676685.1 Chitinophagaceae bacterium
CTCACGGTATTGCTGTCTCCTTTTTCTCCCGGCCTCTGCCTTGCTCATTTCATTTTGCATGGCGAGGTCCTGCACACCATTTACCAACCCATCAACTAAATTTTCGGCGACAATAATTTTCGAGGGTTTTTTTGAAGATGTTTTGAGTAACAACTCCCATAATTTTTTCTGAGAAAGGTCATCCAGTGAAGCGGCATTTTCTGCCATAGGCCCAAATGCAGAACGCCAAAGCAGGTGTTGATTTTTTAGACGATTGGTAATTTGCATAGTATAAATTTAAGCACAGCTTTTATAAGACGGGCTTAAATTAAAAACGTTTAACGGAACCGTTAAACTTTTTATTATAGGGGCGGGAGGTTCTGGGACCATAGGCCATGGTCAAAAGACCTTTGTAATAATGGGAAATTCAACCTGATTTTTTTGCCTAAAGCGATTCAGCAACGTTCAAAACTTAGCCTCTTGCCTGTTGATAATTGTCTGTTGCTTATGGTCTATTACCTATTGACAACTCACCACTCACAACTTCTCAATCTTCGTCGCTCCAAAATAAGAATGCAAAGCATGCGGCAAATAAATACCGTCGTCCTTCTGGTTATTTTCCAGTAATGCTGCCAAAATTCGCGGCAATGCAAGGGAAGATCCATTCAGGGAATGGAGCAATTGAGTTTTCCCTTCTCCGTCCTTATACCTGATCTTCATCCGGTTGGTCTGGAACGTTTCGAAGTTGCTGACGGAACTTACTTCCAGCCACTTTTTTTGGGCGGCGCTGTATACCTCAAAATCATAAGTGAGAGCGGAGGTAAATGACATATCACCTCCGCATAAACGAAGAATTCTGTAAGGAAGTTCAAGGAATTGCAGCAATCTTTCAATATGGTTGACCATTTCCTCATGTATCTCATAGCTTTTTGCCGGGTGTACCAATTGCACGATCTCTACCTTATCAAACTGGTGTAGCCTGTTGAGCCCGCGAACGTCAGCTCCGAAACTCCCGGCCTCCCTCCTGAAGCAGGGTGTATACGCGGTCATTTTTATCGGGAGTTCCTGCTCCTTGACAATTTCATTGCTGTAAATATTTGTAACGGGCACCTCGGATGTAGGTATCAGGTAAAGATTATCCAACGTGACATGGTACATCTGTCCTTCTTTGTCCGGCAGTTGCCCCGTACCATAAGCCGTGGCTTCATTTACCATCAATGGCGGTGCGTATTCGGTATAACCCGCAGAAGTATTATAGTCTAAAAAATATTGCACCAATGCCCGCTGCAATTTTGCCCCTTTACCTTTGTAAACGGGAAACCCGCTCCCCGTCAGCCTCGCGCCGGTTTCAAAATCAATGAGGTCATAATCCCTGATCAGTTCCCAGTGGGGTCTAGCGGATTCGGGTAATTCTGGTATTGTGCCACCGTTGTTCACGATATCGTTTTCTTCCGGCGTTTTTCCTTTAGGCACGCTGATATGGGGCAGGTTAGGCAGCAATAATAACTTTGCTGTGAAATCCTGTTCAAGCTGATCAAGAGCAGTCTTATTGGTATTCAGTTCAGCCTTATTTTGAGTAACCTCCTGCCTCTTAAGTTCGGCGGCTTCTTTTTCCCCTTTGGCCATCAGCATCCCTATTTCTTTGGATGCGGAATTCAGAGAGGCCTGCAGCATTTCTGTCGCAGTCTTCTGTTTCCTCAATTCTTCGTCCAGTTTCAGCAACTCGTCAATGAGTTCAATATTGTCAAAATTCTTCACTTTCAACCTTTCCTTAACCAAATCACTGTGTTGCTTAATATAATTGATCTGTAACATTTTTTTTTACTTTTCCGTAAGCGGCAAAGATAAAGGCTGTATGTTAATTTGTGATAACTCTCTTACCTCGTCGGCCGATGTAGCTCTGCAACCGCAGACGGGGTTTGTAACCGGGGTTGGGGTTGAACTGCATTGCCTAACTTTGCAGGATGATACACCCCGAGGAAGACCTCCAGGTTCGTTGGCTTAAGCTGCGCATCAAACTGAAGGAAAGATTTAATATTAAACCCGACATGAACGGGGTACTGCTGCTCATAGGCGTCCAGGAACTGGGACAGGGGCCGCAGGAATTCAGTAAGGAACAGAAACAGGATCTTATGCATATTGCCATTTGCACTATTTTAATGGCGAGTGGCTATTATAGTTTTGACGGGCATGATGAAGAGGGATGGCCTCATTTTACGCAGTTAAAAGCCCTTCCCGAATTTAATATGATAGAGCAGGAAAATTTTCTGAAAGATCATGTACTCTTATATTTCAGCAATCTTAATTTTTGATATATGAAGTGCCCGGATGTCAACGGCAGGACGGTTAACGAAAAAAGTTTCCGGGTAACCTTTTTCAAAAAAAAGCATTAAATTTTTATACCCTAAAATTTCTTCCCGATCATTCTTGTTAGTTTTGGCGGAGAAATTTTAAACCACGCAGTGCTAAACAATATGAAAATTATGACGCTTAAGCCCAAAGTGCTTTTTTTGTGCACGTTTTTCCTTTTAATGTTCGTAGCCGGTACGGCTTGGGGCCAAACGGCCACAAAAATGCAAAAGCAACCCGGGACTCCAAAAGCACAGGCTAAACCAGCGCTTCGCAAACCGATTCCGGGACCTGTAAGGATCAAGATCAGCACAGATTCAGGTACAATCGTAATTGTATTGTCAGATTCTACTCCCCTGCACCGGGACAATTTTGTGAAACTTGTGCAGCAGGGATTTTATGACAGCCTCTTGTTTCATCGTGTTATTCCACAGTTTATGATCCAGGGTGGTGACCCTGCCAGCAAAAATGCAGAACCCCGGGTTGCGTTGGGGGGTGGCGGAGTAGACATGGCCCGCATTCCGGCGGAATTCCATCCATCACTTTATCATAAAAAGGGCGCCCTTGCAGCGGCACGGGATGGCAACCCGGAAAAAGCCAGCAGCGCCTGCCAGTTTTATATTGTAGAAGGAAAGACGTATACAGACGAACAACTGACTATGCTGGAACAACAGAAAGGGTTCAAATATACCCCCGCCCAGCGGGATCTTTACAAAACTGTTGGAGGCACGCCCCAGCTGGATCAGAATTACACTGTATTCGGGGAAGTGGAAAGCGGGCTGGAAGTGATCGCTAAAATCTCCGGTGTTATTAAAGATGGCATGAACCGGCCGGTAGGGGATATCAGGATGAGAATGGAGATCATTAAATGATTAAATGGTGACCTGGAGCAAATAAGTTTGACCAGCCGGGTGTTTTCTAAAACCTGCAATGAAAAAAAATATATCTTGCAGCAGCTAAAATTTATACAAATCAAAATCTAGAAAAGATGAGTTTCCCGGCAAATTTAAAGTATACGAAAGATCACGAATGGATTTCTATGGAAGGTAATGTAGCGACGATTGGCATTACAGATTTTGCACAGCACGAGCTGGGAGATATCGTTTATGTGGATATCAGTACCAAAGGCAAAACCCTGGGCGCGGAAGACGTATTTGGAACAGTGGAAGCAGTTAAAACCGTAAGTGACCTGTTTTTGCCGGCGGCGGGGACAGTTACCGAAGTAAACCCTGCCCTGGAAGCAAACCCTGAACTGGTGAACAGTGACCCCTATGGCGAAGGCTGGATGATTAAAATGACAGTCGATAATGTGGCAGATATCGAAAAACTAATGGATGCAGACGCTTATGAAGCGCTGGTGAGCTAATTTCCTCACCCGACAGCAATAAAAAAACAGTTTACCGGGAGCATAATATATATGCTCTCTTTTTTTTAGCACTATGATGGCTTCCCGCATTACAGGAATAACAAAATTAATGTTGAACAGTTTCATCCCAGGTATCATCTGGTGGCTGGTGGTACTTGTACTGATGTGCACCCCTGGTAAGGATTTTCCAAGCATGGGCAGCTGGACGGAGTTGATCAGCCTGGATAAGATCATTCACGTGTCGTTTTTTGGATTAATGGTATTTTTATTTTGCCGCCCTTTTTACCATAAAGGAGGTAGCAAGGCCTCTAAAAGGCAGCTTTTCCTAAAAATTGCAGTTGCCTGCGCTACCTGGGGACTCACCATCGAATTTATACAGCATTTCTGGATAC
>JAKFCK010000299.1:0-3164 GCA_036676685.1 Chitinophagaceae bacterium
GTTTTCTCCCATAGTAAAATTGTTTACACCATCGGTCAAAATACATTTAAAGAAAAGCTGGGCAGTGATTTTGTAAAAAAGGCATTGATCCACACTTCAATAAAAGAAAAAGACCTGGAAGCATATAAAGAAGGAACCAACACAGCCATGTTTAAAGGCGCTGCAACCTATGCAGATGCCATTACTTTGTACATTGCTACGGCCATAGCACTAGGTTCAGAAATAGGTACCACCTTTAAGTTATTCCTGGCCGCGGCCAAAGGTCATGCCGTGAAAAGGAGGGTGGCTCTTGGTAACTTTCTGTTCAATGCGATAACTGTAGTAATTCTTTTTATCCTGCTTCGCCCCATCAACTTCCTCATCACGGATCTTCTTAAGATAAAAAATGACCTTATCGCATTAGTGTTTTTCCAGAGTTTTGTGAACATTAGTTCGATTATTTTATTTTTTCCTTTTTTAAAGACAATGGGAAGTTTCCTGTCGAAGCGTTTTGCCGATACTGAAGATGAAAGTTTTTACATCAGCAAAGTTCCCCTTGCAGATATCGACCTGGCCATTGATGCCCTGGAAAGGGAGACCAGCCAGTTTTTACATTATGTGATCGAATACAATATGGCTTCATTCGGCCTGCAGAGGTTTATAGAAGATGAGATGCCCGGGCATAAGAACTTTCAACGAAAAAGTCTCGGGGATAAATACGATTTCATTAAACAATTGCATGGCGAAATGCACGGATTTTGCCTGCGCCTGCTCAGTGCCAATCCCGGCAAAAAAGAAATAGAACGCGTAGAGAAACTCATCGCAGCAATCCGGAATATAATGTATGCCGCAAAAAATATCGGTGATGCCCAACATGATATCAACCAGATGCGGGACTCTGCCAATGACATCAAGTTTCAATTTTATACGCAGGCCCAGGAAAAAGTAGTGGCTTTTTACAAACCGGTAATAGATATGCTGAAAAAGGGAAAAGATGCAGGTCATTTTGAAGAACTCGCTACCAGCTACAACGCCACCACTTCCGGGTATTCGGCAACCATGCACACTTTATATAAGGAAAGTATAGCTAACCATGTAACCGAAGTCGAGATATCTACGCTTATTAATTTTAACCGTGAACTTTACACCTCTTTTAAATCTATATTATTCGGTTTAAAAGATTACCTGCTGACCAGCAAGGAGGCGGAGTATTTTGAGGGCCTGCCGGGCTTTATCCGGTGAATGTGGATGGATAAGCGGATGCAGTGGGCATTAGAAAAAACATACAAAAGTGCAATGAATCACCGGCGAAAGATCTCAACGGATCGATCAATTTACATAACCGAGAAGAATGGGGGGTGGTTTCAGAGACAATTTTTCCGATGATCCGGGACGCCCGTTAACCGGTCCGTTTTAATCCACCGTTGCCAATCAAAGTCAATAATATCCTTGATGCAGGTCATTTGTCTTTTCCGGAAAGTTTAGCTTCTTACACATCAGATGATTTGCACAATACCTATATTACTCCTCCGGGCAGTAGCCATGTTAATCTTTCTATTTAATTTTTTTAGTTGCGACGATCCGGAAGCAGAGAAACCGCCTGCAGTCAAAGGAAATACCATCCTCCCTGTGATGGAAAGCGGCTTGCCTGCACCTGTTTCTGATACCTCCGCTTACCAGGCGGCGTTATTAAGGATGGTTCACAATAAGCCATCTGGCAAATGGCCGGTGAGAACAGCATTCCCGCTGGCCGGTGCAATCCTTCCTTATAAAAGAATAGTTACTTATTATGGCAACTTTTATTCAAAAGGTATGGGTATCCTGGGGGAGTTGCCACCGGACCAGATGTTAGAAAGGTTGGGACAGGAAGTAAAGAAATGGGAACTTGCTGACAGCCTCACCCCGGTGCAGCCTGCGTTGCAATACATCGCCGTTACAGCCCAGAGAAATCCGGGAAAAGATAGGCGCTACCGGCTCAGAATGCCTTTTAGCCAGGTGGATAAAGCGATATCTTTAGCAGCTAAAATAAAAGCCGTGGTTATTCTTGATATACAGGTGGGACACAGCACCTTGCAAAAGGAATTACCTCCCTTGCTTGACTACCTAAAACAACCCGGGATACACCTGGCTATAGATCCGGAGTATTCGATGAAACACGGTGAAGTGCCTTGTACCGTTATTGGTAGTTTTGATGCAGAAGATATTAATTATGCTTCGCAATACCTGGCCCATATCGTTCGGGAGCACCGGTTACCCCCTAAGATCCTGGTGGTGCATCGTTTCACAAAACAAATGGTTACCAATTACAGGAAGATCACCACATGCCCTGAAGTTCAGATAGTAATGGATATGGATGGATTTGGTTTTCCTGCCAAAAAAGTGGATAGTTACAAAGCCTGGATATCAAATGAACCTGTTCAGTTTACCGGGTTTAAATTATTTTATAAAAATGATCCGCGGTCGGCACCCGGCAAGCGAATGATGACGCCGGCGGAGATCCTGAAATTATATCCCAGGCCGCTTTATATCCACTACCAGTAAATAGTAACGGCATGAAGTCGTCATTTAAAGTCCTGACTATTATCATAAAAAACGGCGTGTTTTTTTTGTCACTTTAATCTGCGATGATCTGTCTTGTTCATGGTCATCTGCTGAGGACAATAGACTTTGCTGTTAATTCCATAAAATGATCAGCAGACATAACGATAAAAATAACACTCACGGCACCAGCCCGGCCAGCCCTTTCCAAAAGTGGCCGTATGCCTGGATATACCTGCTGGGCTTGCTATTGTTATTGGGACCGTCACTTTTTAATTTTTCTCCGGTAAAAGAAATTACCTGGAAGCAATTTGAGAATGAGATGCTCACCCGTCGTGCGGTGGAAAAAGTAGAAATAGTCAACAATGAAATGGCGCTGGTGTATATAAAAAAAGAGTTTGCAAAGGATAGTTTTTTCACCCCGGAATTTAAACGAAGTGTGGGAGGCATAAATCCCGGCCCACATTATAAGTTTATTATAGGCTCGGTGGAGTCATTTGAGAAAAACCTCGATGGAGCCCAGCAGGGATTGCCGGGGAGTGAAAAAGTTCCGGTGAGTTATATCCGAAAAAGTAACTGGTTTTGGGATGTAGCCGCCTGGCTAATGCCAGTTTTTTTAATGTTCATCCTTATGCAGTACCTCCTGC
>JAKFCK010000300.1:0-23965 GCA_036676685.1 Chitinophagaceae bacterium
CATCATTTCACTTTCACTCCGGTGGGTATTGAAGACCGGGTGCGTTAAAAAGTCGGAAGTCCTGGTAAGGGATGAGGGAATAAAGTTCAGGTAGGCATCTGTATCAAAGTCTGCCATAGCGGTATCACTGCTACGGATAGCCGCAAACACATGCAGGATGTCCAGCACATCTCTTTGCGTGGTTGTTTCATCCAACGAAATGCCAACGGCATTGGAATAATAGTAAAAATTGATCTCGTGTTTTTCGGCCTGTTCTTTTACAGCGGCTACGTCTGACACCCTGATCTTCAGGGTATCAAAAAAAGCATGGTTTTCATTTTCAAAATCCATTTCTGACAACTCATTGTGAAGCGTTTGAGCCATCAGGCTGATCCTTTTCGCAATGTTCTTTAGCCCTTCCGCACCATGATATACGGCATACATAGCGGCCATATTCGCCAGCAGTGCCTGCGCGGTGCAAATATTGCTCGTTGCTTTTTCCCTCCGGATATGTTGCTCTCTTGTTTGTAAGGCCATGCGAAGGCAACGATTGCCCTGGGCATCCTGGCTCACACCGATGATCCGTCCCGGGATATTTCTTTTAAATTCGTCCCTGGTCGCGAAAAATGCGGCATGTGGCCCGCCGAAACCAAGTGGTACACCCAGTCGCTGGGAATTACCGATGGCAACATCTGCTCCCAGTTCACCCGGAGGTGTCAGCAGTGTAAGTGCGAGCAGATCGGTGGCCATGACGACCTGCGCATTGGCATCATGAGCCTGGTCGATAAATCTTTTGTAATCCGCAACAAGGCCATTGCTGTTCGGGTATTGCACAATTGCACCAAAAAATTCTTCGTCAAGTTGTGTCGTTTTATAATCACCGAAGACCAGTTCCACATTGATAGGCTTTGCCCTCGTAATAAGGATATCCTTTGTTTGTTCAAAAATGGCATCATCCACAAAAAACCTGGGAGCGGTTATATGATCGTGGTTTTTGTTTTTATGATTGAACAACATGGCCATGGCTTCAGCCGCGGCCGTGCCCTCATCCAGCAGGCTGGCATTCGCGATCGGCAAGGCGGTAAGATCACTCACCATCGTTTGAAAATTCAATAAACTTTCCAGGCGCCCCTGTGCGATTTCAGCCTGGTAGGGGGTGTACTGTGTATACCAGCCCGGGTTTTCAAAAACATTTCTCAGAATTACACTGGGTACAATTGTGTTATAATAACCACGCCCTATATAGGTTTTAAAAACCTTGTTGAGCGATGCTGTTTTCTTCAATTCTGCCAGGTACTCATACTCGCTTACCGGCCCCCCGGTATCGAGGGGTTCCTGCAGCCGGATTGCGGAAGGCACTGTTTTTTCGATAAGTTCGTCCAGTGATGCCACTCCAATGGTTCTCAGCATTTGCGATGCCTCTTCCTCGTTTGGTCCGATATGCCTGTGTGTAAACTCAGATTGTTGTTGTTCAAAAAGATTCATAAAATGAAGCGTTTAATTTTATTATGGTACGAGCATTTATTGTTCAAAAGTTTTTTCCGCAGTTGCCTGCGGCAAAGTAGTTCTCTTTATCTTACCAGGGTCCCTGGCCCGGGTGCGACACTCCGGGGAAAAATTGAAGTTTTAAAGCAATTGAATGTTCCCTCGCCTGAAATTTTCGCAAATTTACGTTAACCAAGCAACATAATTTACAGCTGTTTACATTTGGTTGATGGCTGTGGAAAACTGTTGTTTAAACAACAGGGAAGGAGGATAGTTCATTCAATTTTCTAAGCTGGAAATGGTTCGTATTCACAGGGAATTCATATATTTCGTTTACAACTAATGTGTATGACCCCTGCCAACTGCTTAAACTGTGATGCCGGTTTATTGCCCGGCACGTCTTTTTGTGCTGGCTGTGGACAACGAACTATTGTGCATAGGATCACTTTAAAACATTTTGGCCATGAATTTTTTCATGCGTTCACCCACACGGATAAGGGCATCTTCCACCTTTTGAAGTCTCTGGCCACTCATCCCGGTAGCACCGCAAGAGCCTATATCCTGGGGAAACGAAAGTCTTATTTTAACCCTTTCACGTTTTTTCTCATACTCATGGGATTGTTCGTGCTTTCCAATAATTTGTTCGGGCCAGCAGGAAAAAAGCCGGAGCCCGGTGCCAGGGTGTTGGAGAACATGCCTTCGCCGCAGGCAAAGGCAAAATATGTTGGGATGATCAGCCGGGTGAATAAGGTTAAGGCAGTTTTCCAAAAAAACGGGAATGTTGTGGCGATGATCGCCGTACCGTTTATTTCCGTTTTTTCATGGTTGTTCTTCAGGAAACGTGGATTTAATTATGCCGAGCACCTTACCGCAAACATGATGTTTATTGCCTTTAGTAACCTGGTCTTTACCCTACTTGTTTTTCCAACCCAGGCCGTTATTAGTTCCGGGGGCGGTATGTTTCTCGTGGTATTCGCAGGTATGGTTTTCCAGGTCCTTTATTTATCCTGGAGCCTCAATGGTTTCCTGCAGTTGACAAAAACAGGTGAAAAAGTCAAGTCATTTGCGGTAAGCCTGTTCTCTATTGTACTATGGGCTGTCTTTTCCATAGCGGTAATGGCTATCTATATTTACCAAAGCAGGGATTTTTATCAATTTTTTCTAAAAATGAAAGGATAGGGCGCAGGTGGTTACCAATATCTTTGCACCATGAGCGACCCGTTGTTACAGAACTGGCAAAAAAAATCTATGGATAGGAGCAGGCTGTACAAACAATACCTCTTGCGCGCAGATAAAAATAAAGTACTTAAACAACTGCCGGTACTGCACGATGAAGCATTTGAGAAGATCAATTGCCTGGATTGTGCTGCCTGTTGCAAGAATTATTCCCCCCGGTTCAAAGGGCCTGATATCAAACGTATCTCGAAACATCTCGGGGTAAAAGAGGGGGAGTTTAAGGAAAAGTTTCTTACCGTAGATGAAGACGGGGATTACGTGCTGACATCAAAACCCTGTCCATTCCTGGGCGCCGACAATTTTTGCGGTATATATGAAGTGCGACCGTCAGATTGCCACCGTTTTCCTTACACTGACGAAGATGTCTTGGTGAAAAGACAAACTATTACACTGAAAAATGCAAGCTTTTGTCCAGCAGTATATTTTGTGTTGGAAAAATTAATAGCTGCTAAATAGAAGGTCTTTATGATTTGCCGGAAAATTTTTTCCTGTTGAATGCTGCGGATTTGTTTTTGGGGATGGAAAGGCTTTCAAAAGAATGCCCCTTCAGTTTTTTCGCGATAAAGACGATCTGCCCAACATGATAGGGATAATGAGCCAGTTGTCGGTTGATGGCTTCTACAACCGTGTGCTGTTCATTTCTGATCAGGATTATTCTGGATAAGTCACACGGCTGCAACTGGTTCAGCAACGAGAAAAGGCAGTTCCAACCCTCGCCCCATTTATCCATCACAGCATCCTTGTCCTTCAGTACCGGCTCAAATTCCTCGTCCCTGTTTCTCCATTCCTTTTCCCCATCACTTGTGAAAATATTGGTCCACCTGCTGAGCATATTACCTGCCATGTGCTGAACGATCATAGCAATGCTGTTGTTTTCTTCATTCTCCCGGTGAAACAACTGCTCCGGCTCCAGCTGGTTTATTGCTTTTTCGCCGAGTGACTTATAATAAAGAAACTGATGTGTAACGCTTGCCAGGTAATTTTCGGCATCCATATCTACCAGAGTTTATCAAAGTATTAGGTCAGGGTGTTTTTTGTGTTAATTCTTCAATCGCTGCAGTGAGCGGCCTTTGTATGCCGTCTCCTGTCCACTGCGGCGAACCGGGAATTCCGGTAGCTTTCAGGATATCTTCTTTGCTCTTCCCGGATTTTAATTCGGTTTCTGTGAACTTCAGCAGGTTGCCGAGATAATCGCGGAAAAGCAGCACCTCATCTTTTTTCAAAATTGTTTCATATCCGTTTGCCGCATGGCCGCTTACATAAATAGTTTTTTTATCGAAAGTATCTGTGGCTTTATCCAATACCTTTATCCAGCTGGCGATATCTGCACCCGCAGTCCTGTCCACAAAGGGATGCCGGCGGTTAAAAACGAGGTCACCTACATGCACAATGTTGCTGTGTTGGAAATGCACAAAACTATCGCCATTGGTATGCCCTGCGCCAAAATATCGCAGGCAGATCTTTTCTTTGCCGATCTTTTCGCACCAGGTATCAGTGTAAACCTGGTCGGGATAAAGCTGTTTGTCAACGTTTTTTTGTTTGACCGCTGCAGCCGCCTGGTTTGTTTTGCTGTTGGCATGTGCGAGCACGTGATCTACAATTCCTTTAAAAGCAATATTTCCCCCGCTGTGATCGCCATGGTGGTGCGTATTGATCAGCAATCGGAAAGGTTTTGCTGTTTTCTTTTTAATTTCATCGATCAGGTGTTGTGCACTGTCCGGAAATTGTGAGTCTACAACCACTACGCCTTTTTTGGAGAGCATAAAAAGAATGGTACCGCCTTTTTCGGTAAACATACCTATGGAATCTGTTAGCATTTTTATTTTGTAAGCCGGATCTACCAGGAAGCTGGCTAAGGCAGAGGGGCTTAGCAGGGTCAGGCTGCCAATGGTGAGTGCGGTATTTTTGAGGAAAGATCTTCTTTGCATTTGGAATTTTTTTACCACAACAAATTACATAAAATAATGTTGGGCATGCTCCTAATATTCCATCTTTCTTAAGGCAGGAGCCTTGAACCAGGTGGCCATAGCAACGGCTAATGTCATACATCCGCCGAATACAACGGATGGTACAATGCCCAGGAGTTTCGCTGCCAGCCCGCTTTCAAACTGCCCCAGTTCATTGCTGGAATTGATAAACATGCTATTTACGCTCATCACCCTGCCACGCAGTTCTGCGGGTGTCTTCATTTGCAGGATGGTGCTCCTGATGATCACGCTGATTCCATCCATGCAGCCACTAAGCAGTAATGCCACGAAGGAAAGCCAGAATATTTTCGAAATGCCGAATAGGATGATGCAAATACCAAATCCTCCAACGGCGAAGAATAAAAGTTTTCCCTGTTTATTTTGTAGTGGCCAGATGGTGAGCAGTGTCACTGTAATAATAGAACCGATATCAGACGCGGCATTCAGCCAGCCAAAACCTATCGGCCCTATGTGCAGGATATCTTTGGCAAATACCGGCACCATAGCAACTGCCCCTCCAAACAACACTGCGAAAAGATCAAGGCTCATGGCGCCAAGGATCTCCTTGGTTTTAAAAACATAGTTAATGCCTTCTTTCACACTGTTCCACGTATTGCTGCCGCCTTTATTAAGTATAGGTTTTTCGGCAAGGTTGCGCAATAGCATAAAACCAGTGAGCACAAACAACAATATGAAACAAAAAGTGTAGTTGATGCCAAAATAAGCAATAAAAAAGCCGCCAGCTGCATGCCCGGTGATAGAACCGATAAGCCAGGTGGCGGAACTGATGGATACTGCTGCCGGAAGCAGTACCGGGGGTACAATCTGTGCAATCATGGCAGAAAAAGTTGGTCCGCTGAACGCCCTGATGGCACCCGTGGCCGCAATAACCCCGCAGATCATGGCCGCAATACCCCAGGAAGTGAACTGTTTTTCGGCAAAGGAGGTAGATAAAAAGATAAATATGAGGATACAACCTACGTACAAAAGAATACACCTGAGTAACAGCCGGCGTTTTTCATTTATATCTATATAATGCCCCGCGTATAAGGCAAGGGACAACGCTGGGATAACTTCAGAAAGACCTACCAGGCCCAGGGCCAGGGGATCGTTGGTGAGCAGGTATATCCACCAGCCGATAACGGTACCCGTCATACGCAGGCCCATGATAAAAATAAAACGCCCTGCAATAAAATATTTAAATTCCGGGATCTTTAACGGGGCATAGGGATTTTTATTTGTCGCAGCTAAGGCCAATACTTTTTAGTTTTTTTTAGGTTAAAAACGAGCTATGGCAGGGCGATGAAATGCTGCCCGTTTTCATATTCCTTGTCAAGGGCATCTATGATCACTTGCAGGTGTTGCTCATTTCCCAGGAAGTCCGCATTGCCCGCATCCACAAAAAGTGTTTTAATGTGATGCTGTTTAATATACTGGGTATATGTTTCCTGTAATGAAAATAAGTAGTCATTTGGAATGCTTTGTTCGTACTGCCGGTTTCGTTTTTTTATGTTTTCTTTTAACTTATTTACCGGCGTATGCAGGTAGATCAGGATATCGGGCTGAACGATTTGTGGATTGATAATATCAAACAATTTCTGGTAAAGCCTGAATTCCTCGTCCGGCAGGTTTACTTTGGCAAACAAAAGGCATTTTGTAAAAAGATAATCTGAAATGGTCACCTGCTGGAACATATCTTTTGTTTGCAGGAGTTCTTTAAGCTGTTTATATCGCTCCGCCATAAAAAACAACTCAAGCGGGAACGCATACTGGGCGGGGCTTTCGTAAAATTTTGGCAGGAAAGGATTTTCCGCAAATTCTTCCAGGATAAGCCTGGCGTTATAATGTTTGCTAAGTAAATGTGCAAGGGTTGTTTTACCGGCGCCGATATTTCCCTCTATTGTAACAAAGTTATATTTCATCCGGGTGCAAAATAAATGGAAACAGCGGATTGGTTATTAAATTTTTTTCACATCAAGCTGGTCTGTGCATTGCAACAGCAATTCGTGGTTGTTTTTGCCCAGTACCGGGTGAATGAAAAGAGGAGACAGTTCGTTGAGGGGAATCAGCACAAATCTTCGATCCTGGATGGCCGGGTGGGGTATCACAAGGCCTGGTGTATTTAGCACAGCCTTATTGAAATACAAAATGTCAATATCAATGATGCGTGCCGCGTTTTTTATCGTCCGTATGCGGCCCATGTTATGTTCTATAGCGAGGATGTACTTCATGCAGGCAGTAGCATCGTGTTTGGTCTGCACAATGATCACCTGGTTGAGGAAGTCCCGTTGGTTTCTTTCGCCCCATGCCGCGGTTTGGTACAATTTACTTTGCCGTAGCACCGGGCCCAGCTTTTTTGAGAGTAATTTCCTGGCTACTGTCAATTGTTGATGGCTGTTACCCATATTGCTGCCAAGAAGAAGGTAAACTTTATTCATTTATGGTAAATAGTCTGTCATCTGTTTTAAAAGCCCTCTTCTTGATGATCTTCACTTTCCTAAAGTCGGGATGGGAAGGATTCACGAGGCAATTGAACTCTTCATTGATCACTGCGGATGGCACTTTCAGTAAAAGGTCCTGTTTGTTTTTAATGAATTCATCGCCAATAAAGCGTGTATAGGCAAGGTCATCGATCCAGCTTTTTTTTAGTTTTTTTACATTGATCTCCGCAATAACTGCCGAAGGCGGAATTTGTATCGTGAGGAGGTCAAGTTCAATTGCGTAATCTTTAAAATTCGTGTGCACCAGCATTTCCAGCACGGCCAGCGAGATATGTTCCGTAGTATAAAGCATGGGTATGCCCTTTGAATTCCAGCGGGAACCCATCAGTTTAGCTCCTGTGCCGCTGATATCATTGCTGTAAATGCTGTTAGTAATCCTATAAACGATCATGCAAATATTCCGTGTTGAATTCTTCCAAGCTGCGTAAGAACCATCTGGATGCCCTCTGCGGTGGTCAACGACTCAAAAGAAATATTCCCTTCCAGCATATAGGGGTTTCTTTTAAGCCAGGCATAGAAATTTTCTGTTTTGCCGAAAGTGATCTTTCCCTGGTCCAACACATTGGCGATTTGTAATGACCTTTCCGCATTCATTGGGGCAAAAGTGCCGTTGTTTTTTGCATAACGCTGCAGGGTGCGCTCACTCAGGTGAAGTATAGCAGCCCATTCAGCCTGGGTGAATGGTGCATTGTCTGCGATCTTTTTAAATTCGGAATAGGTAAAGTCTTTCAGGGAAGGGTATGCCTTTACAGAATTGTACCGTGACATCGGTTCTTCGGCCATGGTTTGTTTTGTATGCGGTTTGTCTTCTTTTGATTTGGTATTTTTAGGTGGTATCTTTTTCATAACCCCGACTTTTGTCATCCAAAGATACGACACTTGTCTCGTTTTTCAAATGTTTTGAGCAATTTTTCCCATAGCTTTGCCACTCAAAATTATGCGGGTTTATGAAGTATAGCCAGTTTACTGCCATGTGGGCCATTACCGTGGCCAGCCTGCGGTCCATCATGCGCAGTCCTTCTGCCGTGGTATTCAGTTTTGTTTTTCCGTTTGTGTTCATACTGGTATTTGGGTTTATAGGTAACAGTGGCAGCAGGCAGAGTTTCAGGGTGGTAATGGACAAAAATTCCGACAGCAGTAACGCACTTTACGCAGCGATAAAAAATACGGAAGGAGTCAAAATTGTAGATTACCCCGATCCCGAAGCAATGCAGCTGGACATGCAGAAAGGCAGGATTGCGGGCATACTCAACATTCAAAAAAACAATTCCGGTAGAACTCCCTATAGTGTGCAGATGCGCAGCACCACTTCCAGTAACAATAAATGGCCCCAGTTAAAAAACCTGGTAGAAAGTAAGATCAACGAAGTGAGTGACATGCAATTCCGTGATCGGGCAGCTTATGCCAATTTTAATTTCGATTACAAAAGGGATATAAGCGAAATAAGGCAATACAAAACGATCGACTTCATCCTCCCGGGCCAGTTAGGGTTTTCACTGCTGGCATCGGGGGTTTTTGGAGTGGCCTTTATGTTTTATAATTTACGAAGTACGCTTGTACTCAAGCGTTTTTTTGCAACCCCTATCAGCCGGACCTTTATCATTCTTGGCGAAAGTTTTAGCAGGGTAATTTTCCAAATGATCACAGCGGTCGTGATCATTGGTGCTGGTTACCTCTTTTTTGGGTTTACACTGATTAACGGGCTGCAGACTTTCCTGGAAATGCTCGTGCTGAGTTTTTTCGGACTGATATTATTTATGGGCTTTGGATTTATTATCAGCGGCCTCGCTACGAGCGACAGCAGTATTCCGCCATTTGCAAACCTGGTCACTATGCCACAGTTTTTGCTGGGCGGAACATTTTTCACCATTGATGCCTTCCCGAAGTGGCTGCAACCTATATCAAAAGCCATGCCGCTCACTCACCTGAATGATGCAATGCGCAGTGTAGCATTTGAAGGCCATAGTTTATGGGATGTAAAAGGGGAAATAGGCATTTTATTATTATGGACAGTGGGTGTTTATTTTGTAGCCACCAAAGTATTCAAATGGCAATAAAGTTTTTTATTTATGAAGTTCGTTAAACCGTTTTTATTTGTGGCCTCGGGTTTTTTTATCCTCATCACATTGATCTCATTGCTCATCCCGTCGCGGGTGATGACAACAAAGTCCGTGACCGTGCATGCGCCCAGCGAAAAGATCACTGCTGCGATAAAAGATCTTCAAATGTGGAGGAACTGGCATCCCGTTTTTAAAGCATACTCCGCAGCCATGATCATCAGCACCCCATCGAATGTAGTTGGTGCCCATGCGGAATGGCAGCAGGCAGGTAAACAAAACAGCCTGACCATAACGGAAATATTTCCGGAGGGTATCAAGATATCTTTAACAAGGCCCGGGGAAAAACCTGTTGAAAATTCCTTGCTCGTGCTGCCGATGGAGGAGGCTGGTACTTTTCATGTGGAATGGCGGAGCCTGACTAAGCTAAAATGGTATCCCTGGGAAAAATTCGCCGGAATTTTTGTAAGTGATATGACCGGCCCGGGTTACGAGGCGGCATTGAACGAACTTAGAAAAATGGTAGAAGTACCTCAATAAGGGAAACTGATCTTTCCCATGGTAACAGGGGGAAAATTATTCAAGCCGCTTACAAAATCCGATGGTTCACCGGCTACACACTCATTCGCAAGAATCGCAAATAAAATCGCCTCCTTGGCATCAGGGTCAATATTTTTTATTTCAGTTGAAGCGATGGTAACCCCAGTCAATTCCTTCGTGAGGAATTCTATCAGCATAGGATTATGCATTCCACCGCCGCTTGTGTAGATCTTACAGCGATGATTTTTAATCAGGGGCCTTATGGCATCAATGATCGTTTGTGCGCTAAAGCGGTTGAGGGTGGCCATCACATCTTCTACCCCAGGTTTATCGATGCCCGCCTTTGTTAATGCAGTTGTGAGATAACCGAGGTTAAATAATTCAGGTCCCGTGGTTTTGGGCAATGACTGATTCAAAAACTCATTGTCCATCAAAAACTTTAGCAGGCTTTCATTTACAGTGCCCGCTCTGGCGATCGCGGCATCCTTATCATAGAACTTTCCCGGGTAGTTGACCTGCATCCAGGCATCCATCATGGTATTGCCCGGGCCGGTGTCTGAACTAAACATCTTACTGTTCTGCATATCAGCCGGCAGGTAGGTAAAGTTGGCTATGCCGCCGATGTTGAGCAGGATCACATCCGTATTTTCCTCCATAAATAACAAATAGTCACCGTAGGCTGCAAGCGGAGCACCCTCGCCGCCGGCGGCGATATGCTTCTGCCGGAAATCACTGATCGTGATGATGCCGGTGTTCACCGAAATGTGGTCCCCATCACCGATCTGCAGTGTGCCGTTGCCATATTTTTCCAGCCCATGCAGGGAAAGTGGCGCGTGATAAATGGTTTGGCCATGACTTGCGATAAGATCTACCTCTGCAGGGGCAACGCCCCATTTTTCCAGGCAATCGTTCACCATTGCCGCATGTTTTTTGCCGATCCATTCGTTCAGCAGGCAGAGTTTCTGGAGGCTTATTTGGTCTTTGGAGAAAATAGTTTTTACCTCGTACTTAAAATCATCTTGGTAGTTCACGGTTGCAAACCTCATCAATTCGAGTGTTGTGGATTTTCCGGCACCCCTGATTTTGCACAGCGCCACATCCAGCCCGTCCAGCGAAGTGCCACTCATCAGGCCGATGATTTGTCGGAAAGGTTTCTGTGCGATCTGGGCTAGTGACGTGATATTTCTATTCATGACTGGTGGACGGCAATTTAATAAAAATGCTCCGGTTTTAATGGGATTTAGGACCGCTGCTCACAAAAATCTGTGCCTTAGTATGCAAGAGCTAAAAAAATTTTTATCTTGTCGGAGCCAAAGACTACGCCATGCTTAAAAAGGAACGCCAGGCTTTCATCTTGCACAAGGTTAATCTTCATAACCGGGTTTTGAGCAGTGATCTGTGTGTAGGGATCAATGTTTCAGAAGATACCATCCGCAGGGATCTGCAGGAATTATCCGACACAGGTAAGCTTTTGAAAGTGCACGGTGGTGCACTTTCAAAATCCTTCTCCAGTTCACTGAATTCTTCCATGGTATATGCGATCGATAGCAAAAAGCGTATCGGTCAAAAGGCTGCCGCCATGATCAGGGATGGAATGTTTGTGTTGACAAGCGGGGGCACCACCATAACAGAAATGGCGAAAGCCCTTCCGGAAAGTTTAAGAGCCACGTTTATTACCGGGAGCCTGCAGGCTGCATTAGAACCCATCATCCCAATATTGAGATCATCTTCATCGGGGATAAAGTTTCAAAAAGTTCCCAGATCACTGTGGGCGGCGAGGCGATTGAAAAGATCCGCCAGGTAAGAACCGATATCTGTTTCCTGGGGATAAATGCCCTTGATGTTCACGAAGGGATCACCGATAACGACTGGGAAGTTGTTCAGTTAAAAAAGGCGATGATAGAGTCTTCTGCAAAAGTTGTATCCCTGTCAATTTCAGAAAAATTAAATACATCCCAGCGCATTAAGATCTGCGGCTTAAACGAGATCGATGTTTTGGTCACAGAGTTGGAAGAGGATGATGCCTTATTAAAACCATACAAGGCAGCAGGCTTGCAGATCTTATAGTCACCATATTATTATTCAAAAGTTAAAACTATATCATGACAAAATGTATCTACAGAAGGATTGGCCCTGAAAAAAAGCTTAGCCTTTTACTGGCGATGATGTTTTTTCTATCAACATCTTTTGCCCAGGTAAATATCTCCGGCAAAGTCACCAATGAAGCGGGAGAGGGACTTGCAAATGTTTCGGTTACCGTGAAAAATAGTAACATCGGTACCAGCACTGCTACAGATGGAAGTTATATGCTTACCGGCCCGTTGAAAAGAGGAAAAATCACGCTTATGTTTACGGCCGTAGGATATAGCGGTCGGGAAGAAACTATCACGATTGGAAATGCCAATGATTATACGATAAACGCACAATTAAATGCAGACGTCTTAGGGTTAGACGAAGTTGTGGTAACCGGTACCGGGGTTGCTACCAAGAAAAGGCAACTGGGAAATGCAATCGCCACTGTTTCCGGGTCTGACCTGGTAAAGGGCGGGGCAACTTCTATTGATATGGCTTTACAGGGAAAAGTAGCCGGTGCCCAGATCACGCAAAATAGCGGCAACCCGGCCGGCGGTATCAGCGTGCGCCTGAGGGGTCCCAGTACCATCTCCGGGTCTTCCGAACCTTTGTATATCGTGGATGGTGTTATCGTCAATAATGATTCCAGGCAGCTATTGGACCTCGGTGGCTATTCTCAAAACAGGCTCGTAGATCTTAATACGGCAGATATTGAAAGAATAGAAGTAATCAAAGGAGCTGCAGCGGCTGCAATATACGGGTCGCGGGCAAACAACGGCGTGGTACAGATCTTCACCAAAAAAGGCAGGGAGGGAAAACCCCAGTTTAATTTTGTTACACAGGTAAAAAGTTCTTCCATCAGGAAAAAGCTGGAGATCAATACCGTTCCGTTCCGGTTCGCCAATACCACTCCTACCGATCTTACCACGGTTCCGGTGCAACGTTACGATTACCAGGACGATATTTTTAGAAATGCATTTGGCACGGAAAACAGCTTGTCTGTTTCGGGTGGTAACGCTTCAACAAAATATTATTTTTCTGCCAATAATTTATACAACGAGGGGATCATTGATAATACCAGTTTTAGCCGTAACGGACTGCGGTTGAATTTGCAGCAAAAATTATCCAATAAAGCCCAAATAAATTTAAGTACCGCATATAGTTATAGTTCGAGCAAGGAAATCCCTAACGGTGGGATCAATGAAGCTTACGGCGCATTAACCGGTTTTATTTTCAGCAATAATTTCATCAACCCTGCAAAGGACCCTGCAACAGGCATTTACCCGTCTACTGCACCGGTGAGTATCTTACGCCGCACTAATCCTTTGGAAGCAATTGATCGGTTTAAATTTGAGCAGGCAACGGGCAGGATCATCAGTAGTGCACAACTAGTGGTTAAACCATTGACGGGTTTAAACGTGGAATATACTTTTGGCCTGGATAACTATACCCAGTCAGCTTCGGGGTACATCCCGCCAAGAAATACCACACCATCATACGACTTCGGTTTTGCGAGGAGAGCCAATGCGATCGTGTTGCAATTGAATAATGATCTGAATATTAATTACCAGGCGGATTTAACGACAAGCATTCAGTCAACAACTGCACTTGGTGGCACACTTCAATATGATAAGACCAATACTTTTGCTTCCACTGCACAGCAGCTGGGTGCATTTGGAACTACTATTGATAACGGTACAAACAGCGCCACGGAATCTATCGCTGAAAGAACCATTATGGGTGCTTTTTTGCAGCAGACCTTCGGTATTTCGGATAAGTATTTTATTACCGGCGCAGCAAGGGTAGATGCATCTTCCGTTTATGGTATCGATAACAGGTGGCAGTTTTTTCCAAAAGTGAGCGGATCTTACATTATCTCCAACGAAAGTTTCTGGGGAGAGGGGCTTAAAAAAACGATCAATAGCCTCAAGCTGAGAGCGGCTTATGGGCAGAGCGGTAATCTCACCGCCATTGGCGCTTTCGACAGGTTTACCAATTACCAGCCCGTAATTTATGGAGGACAGGTGGGGTATACACCGCGGCTGTTATTTGGTAACTCATCAATAAAGCCGGAGCGGCAAACCGAAATAGAAGTTGGTTTTGATATGGCATTGTTCAGGGATAGGGTGAGCGTAGAGTTTAGTTATTTTAATAAGGATGTGAAAGACCTGATCTTAAACCGTACACTGGCTCCCACTACCGGCTTCAACAATCGCCTGGTCAATGTGGGTACGATGACCAATAAAGGGTTCGAATTTTTGATCCGTGCTGTGGCCATCGATAACAAAAATTTCAGGTGGATCAGTAGCTTGTCTTATTTAAACAACAAAAATGTAATTAATGGGGTAGAAGGAAACGGGGTACTTCCATTTGCGGGAGGATTTGGCCAGGTAGCAGCTGTAAACGGGCATCCATTGGGCGCTTTTTATAGTACATTTTTTGCCAGGAATCCTGATGGAAGTTTACTGCTCACAGGCACCAACATGCCCCAGCGGGAAAGGGGTACGCAATTGCCGAATGGAGAATATACTATAAGACGTGATGCTTCCGGCCAGCCGACGGGTAATATCTTAAGTAGGATCATCGGTAACCCCAATCCCGCACACGTGGTATCGTGGATAAATGAGTTTGAACTTAATAAGCTGGCATTGAGAATGCAATGGGATGGTATGCTGGATTACGATGTGTTTAACTTTACTAAAAGAGTTGGCGACCGGGATTTGTACGGTGGATTAAAAGGATATGAAGATGAACTGAATGGAATTGTTCCAAAAGGAACAAGCACAAGCCTGTTTGGGATATTTGAACATTGGATTGAAGACGGCTCTTTTGTAAAACTCAGGGAAGTCTCTTTATCCTATACAATCAATCCGAAATTTTTAAACAGCAAGTCATTAAGATTTAGCCTGACCGGAAGAAATTTGTTGTCAATTGATGACTACAGCGGTTATGATCCCGAGGTGAATGCTGCAGGGCAGGATAACGCAGTACGGGGCTTTGATTTTGTGGAAGTCCCGCTGCCAAGGGTGATCATGTTCGGCATTAACCTCAATTTTTAATTCATTTAATAGTAACAATATGAAAAATATAATTATCGCTTTTATAACCGGTATCATTTGTATGGTAAACTGGAGTTGCAAGATCGATCTTCCCAATGAAAACAATCCAACTGAGGACCAGATCATTACAACAAGGGATGGAATAATAACACTGAGCATTGGAATGAAGCAGGTGTACTCCACCACTGCGCTTGAATCGCTGGTCCTTGCACCCGGCACTACCAGCCGGGAGGTGAAAGGGATCACTACGTTCACAAATATCCTTGAGCTGGAAGCCGGTGGTACCTCGCTACCGACGTTTAATGCCAATGTCTTAAATTTCTGGAGCAGGATGAACAGGGTGATGGGAATGGCAGAAACCTTATTGGCAAATGCCCCGGCCGTACTATCCGCAGATAACGGGATGAGGATCGGGGTGGTAGCGCACGCTAACTTATTTAAAGCGATGGCGATCGGCGGACTGGCCACAGCTTTCGAACAGTTTCCTACTCAAACAGATAAAACCGGCAACGCGGTATTTGTGCAAAGACAGGCCGCGTTGGAGCAGGCCATTTCGTTGTTGGATGAAGCAGCACAACTTATCAGCACTACGCCTCCATCCGCAGAATTTAATTCCAGGGTAACCGGCGCATCTTTTAAATTAGCGGATTGCATCAATGCTTACCGGGCCCGGTACAATTTGATGGCAGGCAAATACAGCGCTGCGATAACTGCAGCCGCTTTGGTGCCTTTAAATTCAGCTTCGCAATTTGTGTATGATGCCGCCCAATCTGTGAACCCACTTTATACCCAGTTAAGAATCGCAAATAATTATGCACCCCGGGATAATTTTGGTTTACCGGCCGGTTTGTATGATCCCGCAGACGCAAGGCTTGCATTTTATTTGCAGGGTCCGGTAGTAATGGTTGGTGGCGAAGCTTTAAGGACGATCAGGGGTTTTGCCCAGGCAAACAATACCCCCATTCCTGTTTACCTACCGGACGAAATGCGCCTGGTAAAAGCAGAAGCCCTCCTGAGATCTGGTGGTTCAACGGCGGATGCATTGACTGAGATTAACGCCGTGCGCCAGCAATCCAGTGGGGATGTGTTTGGTGTGCATGCAAACTTACCCGCCTATGGAGGCCCGGTAACAGTGGCAGACTTGTTGTTGGAAGTTTATCGCCAGAGATCCGCAGAATTATTCCTGTCTGGCCTGCGTTTAGAAGATAGCAGGAGGTTTGAAAGACCGGCTCCCCCGACCAATGTAAATCCAGTGCCTGTTAGTTTTGAAAGAACAAGGAATTTTTATCCGTATCCCGACCAGGAACGACTCATTAACCCTAACACACCAGCGGATCCTGTGATCTGAATATTTGCACATCATATAATTAATAATTAAACCGCAATTTTTTAATTGCGGTTTTTTATTGAGTGCCTGTTTATCGTTTAATAAAATTTAAATTCCGCCTGATCCCTGCATACTTGGTTCTTTTTAACGGCGAGTTTTTAAAAATAATTTTAAAAGATTCTTCCGTAAGATCTTCCCAGTCCTCTTCCGTGAACGACAAGACCTGGGGAATAGGCTTCAAAGAGGCGTTTTGATGTGGACTGGAAAAACGATTCCACGGACAAACATCCTGGCAGGTATCACACCCGAAGGCCCAGTTATCAAACTGGCCTTCCACCTGCTGCGGGATTAGGTTTTCTTTTAATTCTATGGTGAAATAGGAAATACACTTACTCCCGTTCACAACTTTATCCGGCAGGATCGCATCCGTTGGGCAGGCGTCAATGCAGCGAGTGCAGCTTCCGCAATAATCCTTTGCATATGGATTATCTGGAACAAGATCAAGGTCCGTGATTAGTGTTGCAAGGAAAAAAAAAGAACCCCGTTGTTTGTTGATCAGGTTGCCATTTTTTCCTATCCAGCCCAACCCACTTTTTTGCGCCCATGCACGCTCCAGTACCGGGGCACTATCCACGAAGCCCCTGCCTGCAAAATCACCGATTTTCCCCCTCAGGCTGGCAATAAGTTCATGTAGTTTTGCCCGGATCACATCGTGGTAATCGTTTCCATACGCGTATTTCGAAATTTTAGGAGCTCCTGCCTGCTGTTCTTCTTCTGGATAATAATTTAACAGCAGGGTGATCACCGATTTTGCCCCGGGAACGAGTTTTC
Source organism: Chitinophagaceae bacterium (assembly GCA_036676685.1). Classification (GTDB taxonomy): domain Bacteria; phylum Bacteroidota; class Bacteroidia; order Chitinophagales; family Chitinophagaceae; genus Ferruginibacter. The sequence continues at coordinate 17,056 of JAKFCK010000300.1, forward strand.
GCGGATCAACTCTCAGGTCGAAATAATTTTCCATGTAGCTCATGCCGCCATGCATTCCGCCTGCAAGCCAACGTTCTAACCTGTGGGCATCCTCTTCCAGGAAAACTGCAGTTGCCACGCCGGCAAAATCAAAACCAAGAGCAGCAGCGGCCAGTTTAACTAATTGGGTATTTTCTAAAGCGGAAGGCATTAATTAGTCGCCGGTTTTTTTAAATGGAAGATAGGTAATAGAGATGCAAGATAGGCGCTATTAAAATGCCGAAAGGGCAATGAGGTACCTGTTTTTTCTTCTTCTTACAAACCCAATCTTTTTTAGAAAAATACAACGCTTTAGCCAGGCGGGATTTAGGTGGTCAGGATATACAGGTTTTCTTAGCTAATTATCTACCGGTTATATGCTATTGAACAGAACCAACCTGATAGAATAGCATGAATGTGAGTATAGTACTGCTATGCAGGCAGAGCCTTATAGGATTATATGCCATTATTTCCTGATTGTTGGTTTGGATTTTGATTTGTTACTAAGTGTTGGATTAACAATACTAAATTCCGTATATGAACCTGAATAATTTCACCATCAAGGCTGCAGAAGCGATACAACACGCCCAACAGGTAGCTTTTAATCATAAGAATCCGACCATTGAAACCGAGCATATACTCAAAGCCCTGCTGGATATGGAAGATTCTCCTATCGATTACCTGCTCAAAAAAAACAATGTCACGGTAAACCTCGTAGAGTCTAAACTCGGGGAATTATTAAGCAAGTTACCCACCACTTCAGGCGAGCCCGCACAGGCCATGGGCCGGGACGCGAATAGTGTTGTATTGAGAGCAGGTGCTGCATTAAAATCTTTCGGTGACGAATTTATCACTCCCGAACACCTGCTCCTCGCCATGGTACAAGGTAATGATGCAGGTGCTAAATTATTAAAGGATGCCGGCCTCACGGAAAAAGGGCTGGTAACCGCCATTAAAGAATTGCGCAAGGGAGAAACTGTATCCTCCCAAACCCAGGAAACACAGTTTAACGCCCTGAATAAATATGCAAAAAACCTGAATGAGATGGCACGCCAGGGCAAGCTGGATCCTGTGATCGGCCGGGACGAAGAGATCAGGAGAACCCTGCATATCCTTAGCCGCCGTACTAAAAATAATCCCATCCTGGTAGGTGAACCGGGGGTGGGAAAAACCGCCATCGCAGAAGGGTTGGCGATGCGTATCATCAACGGTGATGTGCCCGAGAACCTGAGATCGAAAGTTATTTTTGCACTCGATATGGGCCAGCTGATCGCAGGTGCTAAATATAAAGGGGAGTTTGAGGAGCGCCTGAAATCGGTGATCAAGGAAGTGATTTCGGGTGAGGGAGAGATCGTTTTATTTATCGATGAGATCCATACCCTGGTGGGAGCGGGTGGAGGAGATGGCGCAATGGATGCGGCAAATATTCTGAAGCCTGCACTGGCACGCGGTGAATTAAGGGCAGTCGGTGCAACAACATTATCTGAATACCAGAAATTTTTCGAAAAGGATAAAGCCCTGGAGCGGCGGTTCCAGAAAGTAATGATAGATGAGCCTTCCATTGAAGATGCCATCTCTATACTTCGCGGCCTCAAAGACCGATACGAAACATATCATCACGTGCGGATAAAAGACGAAGCTATTATTGCGGCAGTTGAGTTATCTCACCGTTACATCAGTGATCGGTTTTTACCCGATAAAGCCATCGACCTGATCGATGAAAGCGCTGCCAAACTAAGGTTGGAAATGAACAGTATGCCGGAAGAACTGGATAAACTGGAAAGGCAGATCCGCCAGCTGGAGATTGAAAGGGAAGCAATCAAAAGAGAAAACGATGAAACCAAATTAAAGGACCTGAACACGGATATCGCAAATCTTTCCGTAGAGAGGGACACCTATAAAGCCAAGTGGAAAGAAGAAAAAGACCTGGTAGAAAAGATCCAGAATGGCAAAGCTGCAATCGAACAACTGAAGCAGGAAGCCGAGCAGGCCGAAAGGAATGGTGATTACGGAAAGGTTGCTGAAATAAGGTATGGCAAAGTAAAAGACCAGGAAACACAGATCCAGGAATTGACCAGGCTGCTTTCGGGCCTTAGTGAGAAAAGATTGCTCAAGGAAGAAGTGGATGCAGAGGATATCGCAGAAAGTATTGCAAAAGCTACTGGTATACCCGTAAATAAAATGTTGCAGAGCGAAAGAGAAAAATTGTTGAACCTGGAAGATGAGTTGCATAAGCGGGTAGTGGGACAGGACGAAGAGATCGAAGCCGTTTCTGATGCCATCCGCCGGAGTCGGGCAGGGTTGCAGGACGCAAAAAAGCCCATCGGTTCTTTTATCTTCCTGGGCACTACGGGTGTGGGAAAAACGGAACTGGCAAAAGCATTGGCCAATTATCTTTTTGATGATGATGCCATGATGACCCGTATTGATATGAGTGAATACCAGGAGAAACATTCAGTGAGTCGCCTGGTAGGTGCACCTCCCGGTTACGTGGGTTACGACGAAGGCGGCCAGTTGACGGAAGCCGTGAGGAGAAAACCCTACTCCGTAGTGTTACTTGATGAAATCGAGAAGGCGCACCCGGATGTATATAATGTCTTGTTGCAGGTATTAGACGATGGAAGGTTAACGGATAATAAAGGAAGGGTAGTAAACTTCAAGAACACCATAGTTATTATGACCAGCAATATGGGCAGCCAGGTGATACAAGAGAATTTTGAGAATGTGACTGAAGACAATAAGGAAGATATAGTTGAGAAAACGAAACAGGAGGTGATGAGTTTACTAAGGCAAACCATACGCCCGGAGTTCCTGAACCGCATTGATGAGATTATTATGTTCCAGCCGCTGATGAAAAAAGAGATACGTGGTATCATCGGGATACAACTGGAGGGATTGAGGCAGCAGGTGTTGAACAATGGTATTGACCTGCAGTTTAGCGAATATGCGCTTGATTACCTGGCGGAAAACGGCTATGACCCGCAATTTGGTGCCCGGCCCCTGAAAAGGCTCATACAGAAAGAGATTGTAAACCAGCTCAGCAGGAGGATACTGGCGGGGGATATTGATAAAACCAAACCTGTTTTGGTCGATGTATTTGATGGAACGGTTGTGTTTAGGAACGAAGAATTTGTGGAAGCAAAATTGCCCAAAGTTTAACGTTAATAATGTTAACATTTATTTAATGTGTTCATAGATAGATGATTACAACACTTTTTTGATAATTTTCCCGAAGTCGTTTTGGACAGATGTCAAAAAAACCTATCTTCAGCCGATTCTAAATAATAGTATTTAGTAATATTAATCACAATAAAGCTGCTTTAGTTCCTCCGAAAAAGTAGCAATTATATAATAAAAAGGAGTTTATATATGGCATTTAAAAAAGATGTGGTAGAAATTATCGAACCAAGAGATGTATTTGTCGGAAATCCGAAGGCAGAAGTTACCCTTGAAGAATTTGGAGAATATGAAAGCGAGGTTTGTGCAAAAGCTAATGAGATCGTAAAGAAATTACTCGCAGATTATGATGGCAGGATTCGTTTCAACTTCCGCCATTTTCCAATGACCAAGATCCACCAGCGTAGCCTGAAAGCAGGGGAAGCTGCGGTGGCCACGGCGCAGGAAGGTAAATTCTGGGAAATGCACAACATTCTTTTTGCTAACCGCAAAAACCTGGGGACCACCAGCTTAAAATTGCATAGCAAAGAAGCGGGTGTAAGCAACAAACGTTTCCTTGATGACCTGGTTAATGCAACTTATGGGTGGCAGGTACAGGGTGATCTAAAAGAAGGAATTGACCGGGGCGTAAAAGACGTTCCGACCTTTTTTGTTAACGGGGAAAGAGTGGCTAAACCAACTTATGATGAGTTGAGTAAAGCCATTGAGTCTGCCTTAAAGAAAGTAAAGAAAAAGGCACCTGTTAAACAACGTGCTTAATACAAATATAAACCCCGTATTCACGGGGTTTTTTAATGCCTTTAACGGCGGAAAACTCAGCCTGCTCTTACGGACCCGTCTGTTTAGTCCGGCTTTACTTTCACTATATTTTTTATCATACCATTAAAAAGGAAATAATGGAAGGGCAACATGGCCATCCAGTAGAACCTGCCCCAAAGCCCGCGGGGCCGGAATGTCGCTGTTTGTCGTAGCTGCAATTTGTGGTGTTTTCTCATGATCCTGAACTCCAGCCAGGCCTCACCAGGCAGTTTCATTTCAGCAATTAACAGGAGGCGGCTGTTCTTTTTGTCGGCGATCAGCACCCGCCAAAAATCCAATGCGTCACCCGCCTGGATAGTATGGGCATGTGTTCTGCCGCGACGGAGTCCAACACCACCGGCAAATTTATCCATAAGCCCGCGTATTCTCCACAGGTGGTTGCCGTAATACCATCCCCGCTCGCCACCAATGCTCCAGATGTTCTGTAAAACTTTTTCCGGTGATGCGGTGATTTCCCTCCACTTAAGATCTTTAAAACAGCCATGAGTGGGCACCTCCACATAATTCAGTAGATCTATGCGGGTGTTACTGCTGATAAAGGCATCTTTCCAGCTGCTCAACACCATTTGCTGCTCTATCTTTTCAAATGCCAGCTGTACCGCAGACTGGTAAGGCAGTAGTTCTATTCCCAATTCCTGGGCGAGGGTGTTCGGCCTGCACACCACATTTATCTTCATGCTTTGCACCAGGTGTTGCGCAAGTGCGTATGAAGTAGAGGTAATAAAGTACAACCAGTAAGAGGATAGTTTTGGTGTCATCACGGGCACGATCCAGATCCACCTTTTCAATCCCCGCACTTTGGCAAATTGCATCAACATTTCTTTATAGGTAAGCACCTGCGGCCCGCCGATATCAAAATTTTTGTCGAAACAATTTTCTTTCAGGGCTACCCCTTTCAAAAACTGGATCACGTTCCTGATCGCAATGGGTTGGCACAATGTTTTTAGCCACCTGGGCGCAATCATCACCGGTAATTTTTCCACCAGGTCCCGGATGATCTCAAAAGATGCGCTGCCAGATCCAACGATGATACCCGCACGAAGGGCAGTAAGCGGAACTTTTCCTTTACCCAGGATCTTTTCTACCGCCAGGCGGGAAGAAAGATGGGGAGAAAGTTCTGCTTCATTGGCTATACCGGTGAGATATATCAGTTGGCGACATGTAGTGGTATCCAGGTAAGCCCCAAAGTTTTCGGCCGTGACCGATTCCATAGCCTCAAAATCTTTTCCGCTGCTCATGCTGTGAATGAGGTAATAGGCGATATCTAAATTTGTGGGGATAGCTGTTATTCCCTCATTCTTATAAAAATCTGCTTCAATGATGTGCAACTGCTCGTGTGGTTGTTCGGCTTCAAACCTCTTTTTGTCCCTCACACAACAATAAAGGGTATGGCCCTCTTCCAATAAGACCGGTATAAGCCGCTGGCCGATGTACCCGTTAGCGCCTGTAATGAGGATATTCATATATCAAGCTATAACAAAAAAGCTTTCCTTTAGTTTATTTGTACTCTAGCCAACAGTTTTTATATTTAAATTAAAAATGAAAGTTGCTTTCGCCGCAGTGCTAAAACAATTCGGGCAACAGGGAGAAAAAACCGGCTGGACATATTTTGAACTGCCTGGAAAACTAGCCGGGAAACTTATGCCTGGCATACGAAAGTCTTTTCGTGTGAAGGGAAGCATCGATGCATATGCATTGAAGCAAGTAGCCGTTCTCCCGATGGGTGATGGCAATTTTATCATGCCCGTCAACGCGATGATGCGTAAAGCCATTCGCAAAAAAAAGGGCGATACGATCGAGGTGGTATTGGAAGCCGATAACAGTGAATTAAAGCTATCAGGTGATTTTTTGACCTGTCTTGAAGATGAGCCAAAAGCAAAGGCCTGGTTTGAGGGGCTGCCGAAATCTCACCAGCAATATTATTCCAGGTGGATAGAAAGTGCTAAAACAGAACCCACCAAAATAAAGCGTATAGCCATCGTGATAAATGGCCTGGCCAGGCATATGGAATATGGCGCAATGCTCAGAGAGCAAAGAGACCTTAAACTTACTCGGTAACCTCCACCATATAATGCAACACTTCTTTACCATCTATCACCACGGCCACAGGAAAACTGTCTTCCATCTTAAACTGGTAGCTAAAATTTACAACGCCATTGGCTGCCGTGAAATTCATCGGCTCAGGCTTTTGCATTTTTTTTCCTTCACCAACCAATAGTGAGACACTGGTGACAGGTGAATATTCGGAATAGGAAAAACTGAAATTTACTTTCGATTTTGTACGGGCTTTTATCACACCGCTCATTGGAACGGGTTTTTTTAACGAGATCGCATAGGCTGCACGGTCAATCACCGGGAGTGCATAAAATTCCTTTTTACTTTTTGGACCTCCACCCAGTTGCCATGCTTCGTTGTCGGGGAAATGGTCCAGGTTAAACAGGGCCCTCTGGGGGAAAAAATAATTGCCGGTGAATTCCCTTGTGAATGTGCTTAATTTTTTGTCAGCATAACCGCTCGCTCTAGCTACATCTACAAAGTAAAACTGGTCGGGGCTCGTTCCCAGTTGCACGACGTTCCATGAATGGTTGATCTCATCAGCGGGATTGTTGATATCATCGGTTGAGTTTTTAATAAATCCATCCACCACCAGGCATCGGATATTGGCACTGCTGCTCATCTCCTGGAATAATTTAGCGTAACCAAGTGGCGTAGCTTTCCTGAACCTGATCACATCCTCCGGGTTCGATCTCCGCTGGTCCCCGGATTTTATTGCTTTAAGATCCCATGATATATTATTTGCAATCCAGTAAAAAATCGCCCTTGCCTTTTGTTCCTTTTCCGGCAACCTTCGGGTAATCGTATCTGTGATGCGGGCTACATTGAGACTGTCCAGGCT
>JAKFCK010000301.1:0-1756 GCA_036676685.1 Chitinophagaceae bacterium
CACCAATGAATCTTTCTCAGCCTGTAACACCAGTGCTTTCTGGATCAGTTGTCCTTCCAGGAAAGAACATTCGGCATTTTCAGGTAAAGGGATCTCCTGCCTTTTGTAATCTGCCAATGCATTCATGATATCGGAGCGAAGGATGATCTTATCACCTACCTGTGCTACGATCCTGTCGGCAATAACTTTTTTGGGCTGGGCAAATACCGTGAAGCAGGCCAGTAATGAAAATGCGAATAGAAGAGAACGTTTCATAATGTATTGTAAGGCATCAAAAATATGCTTTTGCAGATGCCTTCGCTCAGCTGATAAAAGGTTTTTAACAAAGAATTTCGGAGTGAAAATGGCTATCGCAGCACCACCACATAGCCAGTGATCGGTTTTTCGCCGTTTCTCAGGTCGATGATATAGTAATAGGTACCTACCGGTGCCACTTTACCGTTGATATTACCATCCCATGGATTAGAGTAGCCCGTAGAGGTAAATACGATCTGCCCGTGCCTGTTGAATATCTGTACACGGCAGTTCTCAAAATTATCGAGGAATGGAAGGTTCCATTTGTCGTTGATGCCATCGTTATTCGGACTGAATGCATTTGTTACCTGGTATTTCACCTTGGTAGGCAGTACCCTTTTGGTAACGAAAGAAGTGGTTTGCGTGATATTGATCTTCCGGAAATGCATCAATGCCGAATAAATAGCAGCGCTGCTGGTGATGGTTCCCGGCGTTTGCGGCGTGGCAAAAGTGTTGAACTGCTCCCAGGTATTGTTCCGGTAGAGGCTGATGTAACTTTTGTCGCGGTATTCAGAGAAAGTTTTTGTCTCAACATCCTTATCGTTCTGGATCAGCACTTCCACTTCAGAGGTTCCGGCTTTCCTGGCTGATATCGTCCAGGTGATCTTGAGTGCTGTATCGGTGATCACCTGCCCCGTTGTTGCATTGCGGTACACATTACGGAAAGCACCTACATAAAAATCATTCTTCACGTTGCTGGAATTTCTCATCTGTAAAGGCGTGTACTGGGTATTGTTCACACCAACAGGATAGGTAACAATACAGCAGGAAGCAAGCGAGCTGATCTTGAGCCTGCCCGTGTTATCAATATCTTCTCCTGTTACAAAAAATCTTTTTTCGTTATAGCCATTCACACCACCAAATGAAACGGAATCACCCAGAGCTGCAACATAACGGTTGAGGTAAACATGGCCTTGCTGAAAATTCACGGCATCCAGCACGTTGATGTCGGAGGTAAGCCAAATACCGGAGGAATTGTTGATGGTGATGCTGGAAAAGGAAGGCCCTTTTAAAGATTTATCATCAAATCCCCCTTCCACGAGTTGCTGTCCCAAATGTCCATACACAGGATTGGGCTGCTGGAAAATAATATTGCCAGCGAATTTTGAATTTGCAACAGTCGATCCATCGGTAAGTTTTGCTCCCTGGGTATTGCGGAAGATCTTTCCAAGGAAAAAAACCCTTCCATCTTTTACGATACTCAGGTTGCCATCATTGATCAGGTGACCGAAGATGCCAACACCCTGCGTGTTACCGATATACACTGTGGATGTAGGTGGTATATACACCGATTCCTGCGCTTTCAATAAAAGGCAGGTAAACAGAAATAATATCGTGATGCTGATCCTCAGATACGTTTTTTCATTTGTTACAAAATGGCCGGCACTGCACCGTCGTGCAATGCCAGCCTTGTATTGTATTGAACCCGTAACCGGTGCGATGCCTTGCAGGAAAAGCACCG
>JAKFCK010000302.1:0-4251 GCA_036676685.1 Chitinophagaceae bacterium
CGATACCATTCGATACCATCCCGGAATACAAAAACAAGAGCCTGATGGTATATGAATTTGATGCGGCCGACCTGCTGCAGTCCAATATGTATCCTGCCATAGCCAGGAGTTTCCGGAAAGCAGGGTTTCAATGGGCCACGCAGTTTGCTTATGACCCTATGGCAATTGCCAATGTGAATACGGAGTACCAGACCCATTACCTGAACCTTGCTTATACACCGGCAAAAGCCATCAGTATGCTCATCGCGTCAAAAGTTTTTCACAGCCTGCCCCGAAAAAAAAGTTATGGCTCCTACCCTGCTGACAGCACTTTTGGACCTTTCCGCGTAAGCTACAGGGAATCATTAAGCGAAATGAAAACCGCAAAGGAATTTTATTATTCCAATTCCACCAAAACAGCAGTTGAACCCAGTAAACTGGAACATATTGCCGGTGTGGGCAGCTCTGCCGTGATCGGCTATGATGGTTCAGGTGCTTACTTTTTAGACAAACTGGAAGCCGGTGTATGGCGCCTGGAATTAATGCCTGATGCCATCGTGATCAGGGACCCTTTTGAAAAAGCCTCGCCACGTAAAGAAGTTACCCGCATAGAATGGAGCACAAATACCCTGCTGGTAACATTGCCTGGCCTGGGCGCTGATTTCTCCGTTACGGGGCTGAATGAAGGAAATGCCAACTCAGGGTCGGCCATAAAGAACAGGATACAACTCCAACCGGGCACGTATTTATTAACTGCAAAAGGCATAACCTCTTCAGGCACAAAAAAAGTTTCGGGGGTTATCGGGTTGAATGAATTCGTTGCACCTGCCGAACTCAACAAAGAAATTTTTGTGCAGCATGAACCGTTTACGGAAGTTTCGGCCGGGAAAGCCTTTGTGTTAAAGGCAAAAGTAGCTGGACTGGATAGCGGAAAGGTCTTTCTTATGCTGTCCAGCAGTGGGTCAACTGGTTGGGGCAAAACGATCATGATGTCCCGTGTGAGTGCTGGCTTGTATACCGCTAAAATACCGGCGGAGTTAGTAGTACCAGGGAAAATAAGCTACCGCATTATAACAGAACAAGAAAAAAAATACACTTCTTTCCCGGGTAATGTGAAAGAAGAACCCTGGTTATGGGATGCCTACCATAATGAAACATGGAATACTTTTGTGACACCGGAAAAAACAAAGTTGGTGATCTATAATCCGACTACGGACCAAAAGATAAGCACCTACCCTTCCTACCGGCCAGGTTATCGCACAACCTACATCACCGGGGAAGATCCGCAACAGCTGATTGTAAAATTAGCAGCATCCTCGTTAACGGGCGATCATGTGATGGCCTTTCAGCATTTTATCGGGGATAAATTAGCAGGCCGTGCTGATGAGTTGGCTTTTTTTAAAAGGTTAATGATCAGGGCAAGAACAACCAACCCACAACCGGTAAAATTAAAACTCGTCGTTACAAGCGAAGATGCCTTCTCTTATTCGGGTGAAGTAACGCTTTCTGACGAGTTCCGGGATATGGTTGTTACTTTAGACAGTCTTGCGCCCGATTCCGCGTTGTTATTACCGAGGCCATACCCTGCATTTATGCCATTATACTTCAAAGCAGATGACACAGGTGTCGCGTTTAAGTTAGCTCATGTAGAAAAAATCCAGCTGATCGCCGGATATGACTTAACCCCGGTAGAAACGGACAAACCATTTGCTGTGGAAGTATCGTCAGTTTGGCTGGAAAAATAATTGCCGTAGCACCGGTATGCGTGCTGGTAAAAAGTCCCGGTCGCATATTTTTCGCTTATCCCACTATCTGACACCGGAAAGTTTACCTACCTCATTTTAAAGCGGAGCACATACATATCATTGGTGATGTACAAGGTTTTTTGATCCCCCGATAAAGCACAATTGGAAGCTGCCTCGGTCAACCTTAGCCTGCCCAACAATTTTCCGCTGCTGTTGAATATCCATAAACCACCTGGGCCGGTGGCAAATATATTTCCGTTCTTATCGATCTTTAATCCATCCATCCCGCCCTTCCAGGACCTGTCGTAACCTGATGCACTATAGAAAATTCTCCCGTTCGTAACTTCTCCATTTGCATCAATATCAAAAATATACCAGTTCGGCTTCCTGCCGTCTGAGTTTGCAACAATAAATGCCCGCTCACCAGGTAAAAAAGCGATGCCATTGGGCCGGGTCAAAGTATCGGTAATTAATACTACTTCGCCGGATTTTTTAACTTTGTAAACGCCCTGGAATGGTATTTCTTTTTTAGCATCCCTCATTCCTCTTTCCAGGCCATAGGGTGGATCTGTAAAAAATAATTCCCCCTTGTTGTTGTACACGGCATCATTAGGGCTATTAAACAATCTTCCCCTCCCATGCGACCGCAATGGGCACAAAACTGGCTTTGGGTTTATCAAGCGGGGCTACCATCCTGGCCATTCGCCTATCCCCATGCTGGCACAATACAAGCTTATTATTCTTATCCAGCAGGAGACCGTTACTACCGGTTTCGCCACCACGTTTTGCACTATCGGTATAGCCCGAGGGCTTAAGGTAAACTTCGGGTCCAGTTTTTTCCTTCCACCTATAGACCGTATTCTTTGGCACATCGGAGAATAACAACATACCATATTTTTCGATCCATAACGGTCCCTCGCACCAGTCAAAACCGGTGGCGATAATCTCTGCTTTGGCTTCGGCAGAAAGGATATCGTTTATTGAACTATCCAGCCGTTCGATGGTTCCGAGCGTCGGATACGTGGACTGCGCTGTGCAGTTCACGGAGAAACACAGCAGGACGAAGAGTTTGTTGAACATATGCAGTAGTTGAATTTGCCTGGCTAACCTCTTACTATCCTAAAGGTAGAAACTTTGCGGATCAGTAGCTAGTACCGCGGAACAATTGTTACTGCGACCATAGTTATAGCAAAAGAACTGCTGCCCGGCAGTCTGCTTATGAAACAAGACAGGAACAGCGCAGGCAGCAGCACAGAAAGCTAAACAACCAATTCGGCTTTCACTTCCAGTATCAACAGTTTTTTTATGCCGGACGGCATTTGCCAGGTGACAGAGTCGCCTTTTTTAAAACCAATCAGGGCTGTGCCCATTGGGGCCAGCACGGATATTTTCTTTTGTTTGATATCGGCAAATTCCGGTAAAACAATCCGAAGTGAGATCTCGTTGCCGTTTCCCATATCTTTTATGGTAACAACAGAGTTCAAACGGATCACATCCTCGGGAAAATCGTCGCGGTCTACCAGCACTGCCCGCTTTAGTTCTTCGCTGAGTGTGCGGGTGGGGTGTGATTCCTTCATCGTAACCATTTTAGTGTTTTTCACACAGGCATTTAACAGCAGGTAATCCTCTTTCAGGATCAGTATTTTATTTTGCGTAGTTTCCATGGTAGTTTAATTTAAGTGTTGAGATTTCCTGGTAAAAATGGCGATCAGGAGCAGGGGTACAGAAATAAACAACCACGAATAAGCTTTGCTGCCAGGCATATAACCGGCCTCCAATATAATAGCATTCAGCACTACTAATGCCGAAATGATCAAAGTACCAGCCGGCGGAACCTGGCTTTGGTTCCTGGACATACATTGAAATTTTAAAGTAAAAAATGTAAATAGTGCAATTCCCCGTAACCTTACCAGTGAAGGCCGGGGCTAATTATTGAAGTCCTTAAAATTTGACAGGTAATAAAGCTTATTACAAAAACATTTAAACGAAGCAAAAGAATTTTGTTCACCAGTAGCCTCCACTATCCCTGGATACAGGTTGCTTAACGAAAACTTTATGTGGCAAACTTCTTTCATCACGTATAAAGTTACTACAATAATAAAAGACAAATGTTAGCGTAAAGGTAATTTGTTCAGAACCATGCCCAAATCAACCAGGTAACAACGGGGATCATATTTATTTTTTCTGCTTTTCCATTCCACGGATGACATAGGCTTGAATGAGTGGGGGATTTTCCGGGGAAAGCGTGAAAGATACCTCAATGTCCATCTTCTCCCCTTCGATGATAAAACTACCCCTGAGTAGATTCTCCGTTTTCACAGCTGTGACTGCAATTATTTTTCCCGCTTTGGCGAATAATTCACCTGATTCTTTCTTCAAACTATCAATCGGATAATCCGGGAAGAAGTTCTCTGCGAAAATGCCGCTTTGTTGGGCCTTCTCCCAGTTGGGCAATACTTTCATTAATTCATTTTTTCGCTGCTCCAGTATTTTTGATGGCGGTAATACTCTCGGCTGCAAGCGGGCC
>JAKFCK010000303.1:0-8851 GCA_036676685.1 Chitinophagaceae bacterium
TGCAGTTTGTCATGTTAGCCAGAACTTTAAATGTTGAATGCCGTAAACAGTTCATGGTTCATAGTTGATAGTTCATGGGAGATGCAGTTTGTCATGTTAGCCAGAACTTTAAATGTTGAATGCCGTAAACAGTTCATGGTTCATAGTTGATAGTTCATGGGAGATGCAGTTTGTCATGTTAGCCAGAACAAAAAAGCTGTCTCTCTTTTACCCTTGGTGAAGCCAACCTTAAAAGTTAAGCGTTAAGAATTATGAATTGAAAGTTAAGACAGCATTAAGAATTCCTCACTCTTTGTGTTGAAAAAAGCCCCCTGCTGAAGGGAGTCGAACCTTGTCCCGCATGCTTGCGGGAGAACCTAAACCCCTGGAACTTTTTGAACCTCTTGAACCTCTTAAACTTTTTGAACCTCTTGAACCTCTTGAACCTCTGAAACCTCTGAAACCTCTTGAACCTTTTGAACCTCTTGAACACCCTAAATAGAACCTTGAACCCCTCAACTCCCCCCCAACGCCTGCTGCAGGTATTCCTTTTTCCTGCGCGATACTTCCACCCGCGAGTTATCACTCATTACCAGTATCCCCTGCCGGTCGTAGGACCGGATGTGGGCCGGGTTCACCAGGTGGCTTTTATGCACCCGCAAAAATCGCTGGCCCTGCAATATTTCGTCGTAGTCCTTTAATGTTTTTGCAGAAAAAAACGGTGGTTTGCCCTGGATGAAAATATGCGTGTAGTTGCTTTCACTTTGCAGGCGGATGATCTCATCTACCTGCACGTATTTGATCTCCGAGGCATCGGCCAGGGCCAGCTTAAATTTTTCCCTGTTGCCCTGCGAGATATTCTGCATAAAATTCCTGAACAGGATCTGTCCCGCCGGGGCGTATATGCGTTTTACCTTGAAGCGCTCCACGGCTTTTTTCAGTTCCGTTTCGTCTATGGGTTTCAGTAAGTAATCCAATGCGCTGAAGCGGATGGCCTGTATGGCAAATTCATTATACGCGGTGGTGAAGATCACTTCAAAATTCCAGTGGTCGATATCCGTCAGCAGGTCAAAGCCGCTCTGGTGCGGCATCTGGATGTCCAGGAAAACGATATCCGGCTGAAAGCTTTTTATCAGCGGGATGGCGCCTGCTACGCTTCGGGCCGATTGCACCGCCGAAATATCCGGGCAGTACTCTCCTATCAGCCACTTCAGCAGGTCTATCGATGCCTGCTCATCGTCTACGATCATTGCTTTTATCATGATTCTTCCGGGTTGTAATAAGGAATAGTGATCACTACCCTGGTGCCGGTTGTAGCCTCCGTGCCATTGTGCAGGTCAATGATGTTCACATCGCCGGGTTTACCGGTTTTTTGTTCCATCAGTACCAGCCGCTCGCGGATGATGCCGATACCCTTGCTGTTGTGTGCAGAAGATGGGATCTTGTTTTTTTGTATGGCCGCAGACCTGGCCCGGCCAATACCATTGTCTTCGATGGTGCAGGTCACATAGTCTTCGGAGTTGTTGCTGAAACGGATCGAAAGTTTTTTCTCCCCCTCCTTGTGCAGCAAACCATGCCAGATGGCGTTCTCTGCAAAAGGCTGCACCATTAAGGTGGGCAAAAAAACTTCGTCATTGGCAAGGCTTTCTTCCACCGTTATTTCATAACTAAAGGATTGATCGAAACGAAGCGATTCCAGTTCCACGTACATGTTCAGGATCCTGATCTCTTCATCCAGCGGTATAAAGTTTTTATCTGCAAAGTTGAGCAGCGTTCTCAGGAAATTGGAGAACACCGTCAGGTATTTATACGCTTTGGTGGTTTGCCGGGAAACGATCAGGTGTTGAATGGCACTGAGTGAATTAAAAAGAAAATGCGGGTTCATCTGCAGGCGCAGGTTAGAGAAACGGGATTCCGCCATTTTTATATTCAGCTCCATCAGTTCTATCCTGCTTTTTCGCATGGTTTCCATGGCGATGGCCCTGGATATCTTGGCAGAACATAAACTGGCAATGCCCTCCAGCGTTTGCAGATGGATTTTGGTAAAAAAGTTTTTCCGCCGGTGCTCAGCATCAATGATACCGATCACTTTGCCGTCATGTATAATGGGCACGGTTATTTCCGAAAGCCGCCGCTCATCATCCACGATATACCGGCTGTCTTTTGATGTATCGGGGATCACCAGGGCCTTGCCGGTGCGCGCCACATGCCCCACTATACCCTTGCCCACCGGGATACTGATGGGATGAAGGATCTCGAATTCGCGGGGGTTTTTCGGGCCATAGGCCGCTTTTTGCTGCAGTTCATTTTTTTTCTCATCCACCAGGTAGATCACGCAATCTTCAAACCGCAGCATGTAAATACAATTGCGGCAGATGTCCCAGAGAATATCTTCCACGGAAGAATTTTCATACGCCGAACCGGCAAAATAACTGGTGACCTGCCGGGCATCTTTTTCATTTTTTTGTTTTAAATAAAACCGGTAAAAATAATAAGCCATGGCCGCAGCAAACGACAGCATCAATAACATGAACCAGTTTTGCTCCCACCAGGGTTTATGGATTTTTATATTCACCGGGTAGGCGGCGCTGTACCAGGTATTGCCATCGCGGGATGCTTTTACCAGGAAGCTGTATTTCCCCGGGTGCAACCGGCTGTAAGCTGCCTGGCCGGCGGTGGCAGGTATTTGCCATTCCTTGTCGTACCCGTCGAGGCGGTATAAAAGCTGGTTTTTTTTGTCGCCCGTTATTTCCCCGGAAGAAAAATTAAAAACAAAAGAAGGGGTATTATAGGAAAAAGAAAGGTCCGCTACTCCCGTAAAACGATAAGCTGTATCAGCACTCACCAGTGTATTCACCGACGGGTGCAGCGGCTGGGTAATGCTGTTCATCTGGGATGGATAAAAATACGTGAGCCCCTTATCCGTACCCCAGAACATACGGCCATCGGCACTTTTATGGCTGGTGCGCATGCGAAAACCCGCCGCACTAAAACCATAACCTTCTTCATATACCGCACACGAACTCCTTTGAGTTAAATTACAGCCAGCAATATAACAAGGGTAATTTTTTAGCGTCTGTTTATTATCGCAATACCCGGGGAGATATTACCCGTTACAGCGATACCATTTCTACCGCGCAATACCAGCAGCTGAACGAAGCAGCGATCGCACCCAACGCCATCCTGAATACTTTTATCAATGCACAACAAATGAACCGCCTGGGCGCAGAGTTTACGGTGCAGCATAAGATCGGCGAGTTTTTTGACATTACGCCCACCATCAATGGCGAATACCAGGTAGCCAACGCAAAGGTGGGTGACCTTGACCTGGGAAATAAAGGTTTTAACTGGGAAGCCAAACTCATCAGTAATTATAAGATCGTAACAACCAAATCTTCGTTCTTTAATAATTTCGGTTTCCAGCTGATCGGTGAATATGAGTCACCACGGGTAATGCCACAGGGCAATCGTATTCCTGAATACAGCGTGGACATGGCGATCCGGAAAGATTTTTTGAAAAAGAAAAAAGCATCGCTCACCTTTAGTGCAAATGATGTGTTCTGGACGGATCGTGATGGTGCTGTTTTTGATACCGAATCCTTTTACCAGGAAAGCAGCAGACGCAACGTGCGTAGTTTCCGCCTTACATTTTCCTACAAGTTTGGCGATGCGGAATTCAAATTATTTAACCAAAGGAACAACAACGAGGATAATGATGACTAACCCAGCGACACGGGAAACATTTCAAAAGCTATTCTCGTGATAGACCAGCGACGGCTTAAGTTCTCCCAAATAATTTTCATCATAAGCCGCCCCTCCCGCAGTTTGGCATAACTATAGACCGATAGCGGGCATAATTGTAATTTCACCCGGCTCGTTTTATGAAAAAAAAATTACTCATACTGTTAGGGATCGTTTTGTTGGCTGTTACAGGTGGCTACCTATACCTGCGGTATGGCATTTTAAAGAGCGAAGATTTTAAAGCCGACCGGTCCGACGCCAATAGTGAACTGGACCTGAGGCCCCCGCTGATCGCAAAGTTGCAGCAACTGGTAAAAGACGGGACAAAAGGCCTGTACAAATTAACGATCCGGGAAATAGATCCATCCATAGCTGAAGCCACCCTGGACCTGCGGGACCTGGAACTTGTGGTGGATAGTGCGGTTCTCGCCCAACTGGACAGTATGGAAATGGCGCCCGATAATGTATACCGGGTTTCCCTTAAACATCTACATATCGACGGGCTGGGACTAAAAGACCTGATGTCAAAAAAAGATATAAACCTCAGATCTGTTGATATTCTTGATCCCGTGATAGAGGTATTCATCAGCAACCGCGCTTACAACGTGGAGGAAAAAGATACCCTCACTTTATATGAACAGATCAATAAAGCGCTGAACAGTGTAGCTATCGGCGGCATCAATGTAAAAAATGCAACCGTCATCAGCCACCGCCCCGGAAAAAAAGCAGCGCCTACGAAATATAGAGGGCTGAGTGTAATCATGAAACAATTGTTGATAGATTCTACTACGCAGTTTGATCGCGACAGGTTTTTGTTTGCCAAAGAAGCCGATATCATATTGGATAAATATGCCTACCGCACCCCGGACAGCCTCTATTTTTTTAATACCGGCAGGATAAATATTTCTGCAACCCGTAATACCCTTACGGCCCTGGACATCGAACTGGTGCCAAGGCACACCCGGGCAAAATTTCAGCAGGTGAATAGCGTGAGAAAAGACAGGCTGCAGATCAAATCATCGAAGCTTGTTTTATCCGGAATAAACTGGTGGCTGCTGGCCAATACAGAAAGCCTTATCGCGTCCCGGGCAGATATTTATGGTGGCAGTCTTTCCGACTATATCGATAAAACGAAACCCGCTAAAAAACTAAAACCCGCTAATTACCCTCACCAGGCGCTGATGACGATTGACCTGCCGATGGCCGTAAACACAGTGTTCATCCACGATATGGATGTAACCTACGACGAATACAACCCTGCTTCAGATCAAACAGGCTCCGTTTCCTTCACCAACACAAAGGGCACCATACAGAACCTGACCAACATGCAAAGCAGGATAAAAAAGAACCGGTACATGACCCTGCAGGCCGATGCGAAGTTCATGGGATCCGTTCCTTTAAATATGGAACTAAAATTTGATTTGGCCAAAGTGAAAACGGGCAATTTTGAAGCAAAAGTAAACGCGGGTGAAATGCAACATGAAATGCTCAACAAACTTTCGGAACCGCTGGGGCTGTTTCACCTGAAGCGGGCAAATGTAAAAAAAGTGAATGCGCATTTAAAAGGCGATAACAAAAAGGCCAGCGCCAACTTCACTTTATTGTACGATGACCTTTACATTGTTCCCCTGAAAAAAGACGATGAGAAAAAAGGCGGGTTAAACCAGCAAAAAGTGGTCGGTTTCCTGGCCAACCTGCTCAAGATAAAAAGTTCCAATCCTTCCAAAGGAAATGAACCCAGGACATATCAATACGTGGTGGACCGCAAAACTTACCCGGGATTTTTTACCCACCTGTGGAAAACGATCCTGTTTGGTGTGATTAAGACGATTGGTGCACCGGAGAGCCTTGTCAAATAAAGGCGTTGGAAGAACTTATTGTTTCACACAAAGCATAAAATAGAGCAAAGAAGCAAAGATTACATCTCAAACTTTTGAAAGTTCCTGAAACATCCTGACCCCCTTAACCCTTTGACGGATCGCAGCGAGCAGAGCAAAAGAGGTTCGTTGAGAATATCTGCAACTTTCCTCTCCCTTGTACTAATTCTTAAAATGAAATAAGGACATCAAGTCTAAAAAACGTTAAACGTTAAACCTTAAACCTTAAACGGCTTGGGCGCCCCCTCAAAATGCCCATACTTCCCCAGCAACCTCCCGACAAAATAGGTGGCCGGTACAATAACTTTTTTTACAAACCGTGGTATTTCCGGCAGGTCATATTCTGAAGCATAGCGTTTCATCAGGTAAGCACCGTCAAACTTTTCCGGCTGCGCCGTACCTGATTTATTTTGTGCGGCATAAATAGCGGTGAGAAAAAACGGAAGCGAGTTGGCGGGTTTCACCCAGCCCTTACAATGAAGGGTATCCCCGCCGGCGTTCCAGAAGCGGTGCGCCACGCCACGTTTGAAAAGAACGCTCTCCCCTTCACCAGCAAACTGTTCTTCGCCACCGAGCAACTGGTACCCGATCTTTCCCTTTACCACGGTGAGGCATTCGTCCTGCTGCCAGTGCGTGTGCATCATGGGCCCTACACCGGGTTTTACATAATTTTCCACCAGCAGCCTGTCGCCATCGGGTTCGTGTTGTATACTTTGGAAGATTAATTTTTCCCCGATTCAATTTTCTATTACATGCGGATAAGTGATGGTCATTTTTTCCTATTTTAATGTATAGCACAAAAATAAAATGAGGCAGCATATCCTTGCACCGAAAAATGCCGGAGAGGCGTTTCTATTGGATGGATTGAAGAAAGAATGGGATAAATTGTTTTATAGTTTCACGCAAAGAAGCCAGGAGGGCAAAAGAAGCAAAGAGTTCTTTCAAAAAGTATGCTCTCTAATTCTCCCCGAAAAAAAAGTCCAACGCAGAGAAAGAGTAACTGAATTTCGCTGAGAAGATTCCGCGCAACCTCTACCCCTCTCTTCTCCGTGATAAAGTCTAAAAAGCCTCAAATTTCCTGAACGTTTGAACCTTAAACCTTAAACCCGGATCACCACTTTCCCCTTATGATCACCGCTCCCAAATAACGCGAAGGCTTGCTGCACCGCACTCCATTCGTAGGGCCCATCTATCACTGGTTTTAGTTTCCCTGATTCCCAAAGTTCATTCATATACCCAAGGTCTTTGTTGGGCTTTAGCATAACAATACGGATATGCTTATGCTTCGCCCGGGTAATCCATGGCGCCAGGCACAAAACCTGCAACAGCCTGGGCATAGAACCACCAACGGTAACATAGATGCCGCCGGGCACTAACGCCCTGGCATAATCGAAAACGCGCCGGTTTGTTTGTACATCCAGTACAAGATCGTATTGTTTGCCATTTTTTGTAAAGTCTTCTCTTGCATAATCCATCACATGATCAAAGCCCAGGGAGTGCATCATGGGCAGTTTAACAGCACTATCTACGCCGGTCACTTCGGCACCATAAGTTTTTGCAATCTGCAGTCCTAACGTGCCAACGCCCCCACCCGCGCCATTGATTAAGATTTTTTGCCCTTGTTTTATTTCCCCTTTATCAATAAGCCCCTGCACCGCCAGCATGCCCGCCTGTGGTATGGCGGCCGCGTATTCAAAGGACATGCCGGGCGGTTTCAGCGCCAGCATATCTTCCGGGGCACAGGTATACTCCGCCAACCCGCCCCATCGCCCGCTGAGATCGCCATAGACGGCGTCTCCCACCCTGTACTTTTTTACATTTTTGCCAATTGCTTCAACCGTCCCCGATATATCGGAACACAGGACCTGTTTTTTCGGTTTAAATAAACCATACATCACCCGGTTGATGAAATCACCCTGCAGTAATCCCCAGTCCCAGTCGTTTATTGAAACAGCATGAACCTTCACCAACACTTCATCGTCGCCCGGCACAGGTTTTTCCACCTCTGCGAGTTCAAGCACTTCCGGCCCGCCATATTTTTTATAGATAATTGCTTTCACCCCCTTCAATATACTAAAACATACCAGCAATCAATAATCCGGGAGAAACCTAAGGCGGGATTCACCTGTTGAAAGTTTTCTCACCGCGGAGAAAAGAGTAAAAGAGTCCCGCGTAGATAACTTTGCTGTAGCTCCGCTTCTCCTTTCCGTGGTAAAAACATAAAAACCTAAAACGTTAAACCCCTGAAACTTCTTAAACCTATGAAACCTCTCACCCATTCACTTATTCACCCATTCACCTATTCA
This sequence comes from Chitinophagaceae bacterium, assembly GCA_036676685.1. Lineage (GTDB taxonomy): Bacteria > Bacteroidota > Bacteroidia > Chitinophagales > Chitinophagaceae > Ferruginibacter. The sequence continues at coordinate 7,904 of JAKFCK010000303.1, forward strand.
CCCATTCACCTATTCACCCATTCACCTATTCACCTATTCACCCATTCACTCGTTCACCCATTCACTCATTCACCCATTTAAACCTCTTAAACCCTTAGAACCCTCTGCCGTCCCCCGCCTCAATGTTTCCCACAAACACAGCCCTCTTCCTGCGTACCATCATGCCATGGAAAACTGTCCACGTTTTTCCCGGTCTCCCAGTGAAATTTAGGGCGGGGTTTGTTTTGGTTGCCGGTTTCATTCATCTGTTCGGCGTCATATAAGCGGCCGTTCACCATCGTGTAGCGGATGCTTTCGGTGTTTTGAATATTGTCCAAAGGATTTTTATCCAGGACGACCAGGTCGGCGAGTTTGCCGGCTTCCAGGGAACCGATCCATTTGTCGAAGCCGAGGCTGCGGGCGGGATTGATCGTCGCGGTTTGTAGTGCCTGCATATTGCTCATACCACCTTGCTGCATCATCCATATCTCCCAATGCGCACCAAGGCCCTGCAACTGCCCGTGTGCCCCCATGTTGATGGTAACGCCTTCGTCTGCCAGTTTCTTGAGGGATTTGGAAGTAAGGATATGACCATTAGTATATTCTTCTTCCGGGGCCATGGTCCTGTGCCTGCTGCGGGTGTCGATCACAGATCTTGGGGTAAACCGCATCAGCCTTTCTTTTTCCCAAACGTTCGTGTGCTGGTACCAATAGTATTCACCACTGAGGCCGGCATAGTTCACGATCAAGGTGGGTGTATAAGCGGTCTTGCTGTTTTTCCAGAGTTGTAGCACATCATTAAATAAGGGCGCCACCGGCATATTGTGCTCTATCGTGGTGTGGCCATCCAGGATCATACTTACGTTGTGGTAAAAAAATGATCCCCCTTCCGGCACCACTTCCATTTTTAATTCGCGTGCCGCCTGCATGATCATCTGCCGCTGCTCCCGGCGTGGCTGGTTATAACTT
>JAKFCK010000304.1:0-3292 GCA_036676685.1 Chitinophagaceae bacterium
CTTATTTCCCTTTGATAAAGACTTTCCTCAATATGAATTGGCGAAGCAACAAATGGAGGGAGCCTGTGGCCTGCTCAGCTTTGTGCTAAAATGTGACACGGTGATGCAGGTAGAAAAGTTTTGCGAAACCCTTCGGCATATCAAAATGGCCGTGAGCTGGGGTGGGCACGAAAGCCTCATCATTCCAAAATGCGCGGGTGTAAAGCGGGAAAATTTTAATGCGGCAAGCCGGGATCACCGTATGCTTAGATTATATGTGGGTTACGAAACTCCAACATACATCATTGAAGACCTGGAAAATGGATTTAAAAGTATCTCTCCGCTGTAAAAGTTTTACCCGTCCCCGGGCCGCTTATAATAATAATTACTGCGGTACCTTTACAAATAATATTTTTGAGCTATGCGCCTTTTAATTTTAGCAATTGCTATCGCTTTTTTTTCATTGAATACTGCCTCTGCCCAACAAAAATGGAACCTTAAAACCATTGTGGATTATGCAATGGCTAACAATATCGGTGTAAAACAAAGCGAACTGCAAGCTAAATTTGCCGGCCTCACCTATCAGCAAAGCAAGCACAGCCTGTACCCCGCGGCAAATTTCAATGCCAGCACCAGCATAAACAGTGGTAGTAACCAGGATCCCACCAGTTTCGGCCGTATCACACAAACTTACCTGGGTGCCGGCTTTCAATTGCAGACAAGTGCAGATATTTTTAATTTTTACAGCAAGCGGAACCTTATCCTCGCCAATGAATGGGAATTAAAAGCCGCAACGGTGAATGTCGGCAAGATCAAAAATGACATCGCCTTGTCTGCCGCCAATGCCTACCTGCAGATCCTGCTTTCTATTGAACAGGAAAAAATTACCCTGGTACAACTCCAACAAACCAGGGACCAGCTTACCAATACCCGCAAACAGGTAGATGCAGGGGCGTTGCCGGAACTGAACGCGGTGCAACTGGAATCACAGCTTGCACAGGACAGCGTGAATTATATCACGACAAAGGGAAACACGATGCAAACCATACTTTCCCTGAAGTCTTTTATGAATATTGATGCTGCTGCTCCTTTTGAAGTGGATGTACCGCCTGTAGAATCAATTCCTGTAGAACCTATTGCTGATCTTCAGCCTGAATATGTCTTTAACCAGGCATTGGCCAACCAACCCCAGCAGTTGTTTAATGAATACAGGCTGAATGCAGCCGAAAAAAATAAGCAGTCGGCGCGGGCATCAATGTATCCTTCATTCGGTGTTTTTGCAAGCCTGGGCAGTAATTACAATAACCAGGTAAGACAAATATTATCGGCCGAACCGATCTTCATTCCCCTCGGCACTGTAAATGTCGGTGGCACCACTTATAATGTGTTTCCCCGCGAACCCTTTAGCAATTATACTTACGGCAAAAGGACATTTCCCGGCCAGCTATCGGATAATTTCCGGCAGAGTTTCGGGTTAAGCATGAGTGTACCCATCTTAAACGGTGGCAACCTGCGCACCGGGTATGAGCGAAGTAAATTGAATATCACTTCCCTCCAGTTACAAAAAGAACAGGATAACCAAAAACTGAAACAGGATATCTATTCCGCATACACGGCTGCGGTAGTTGCGCTGGAAAAATTCACGGCTTCTCAAAAAGCAGTAAACGCTGCGGAGCAAACCTATTTATTTGCGGGTAAAAGATTTAATGTGGGTATGCTCAGTACATTTGACCTGATCACCACGCAGAATAATGTTTTAAGAGCAAAACTGGAGTATACCATAAATCGTTTTGATTATGTATTCAAGATAAAGGTACTCGAGTTTTATAAGGGCCTGGGATTGAAATTGTAGTGGCCCATAGCAGATGGTCCAGGGACCATAGCTATTTTTAAAATGTGCACTTCGATCCGGATTTTTAAAAATTTTTAAAGGAAGCTTTAAAGCATCTATATGAACAAAACAACTAAATGGATTTTGATTAGCGTAGGGGCACTGCTGGTCCTGTTGGTCGCCTTATCCAAAGCCGGTGTATTTGGCAAGGAGGAAGGCAATAAAGTAACAGCGGAAAAAGTACAAAAGCGTACCATAATCGAAGTCGTAAATGCCAGCGGCAAAATTTACCCCGAGATAGAAGTAAAGGTGAGCCCGGACATCAGCGGGGAGATCACGGAATTGACCGTGCAGGAAGGGGACACCGTAAAAAAAGGACAGTTATTAGCCAGGATATATGCTGACGTATATAACATCCAGCGTAGCCAGGCCGCCAGTGGCGTAGTGCAAAGCCAGGCGCAGGTCGCCAACTCACAGGCAGCATTAGACGCACTCAAGGCACAGATGGAGCAGGCCCAGCGAACCTACGACATGCAAAAAAAATTGTATGACGAAAAAGTGATCAGCCAAAGCGAGTTTAACGTGGCTGATGCGGGCTACAAAACGGCCAAAGCAAATTACAACGCCGCACAACAAGGTATTCGTGGTGGACAGGCCAGCGTGCAAAGTGCCCGCCAGAATCTTGCAAAAGCCAATACGGACCTTGGGCGTACCGCCATTGTGGCGCCGATGGACGGCGTAGTGAGTTTACTTAGTGTAAAAAAAGGAGAAAAAGTTGCCGGCAATAGTTTTAATGTGGGTACGGAAATGCTGCGTATTGCAGATATGGATAAAATAGAGATAAGGGTAGACGTGGGAGAAAACGATATCCCTAAAGTAAAATTAGGAGATAGTGCGCTTATTGACATTGATGCCTATAGCGGGAGAAAATTTAAAGGTATAGTTACACAAATCGCCAGCAGCAATAACGGCGCCGCCGGTGCCAGTAGCCTGGCCAATACAAGTAACGACGTTACACAATACAAGGTTTATATACGCTTATTGCCGGGCAGTTATACAGACCTCCTGGGCAAGGGCAGTTTTCCTTTCCGGCCCGGGATGAGCGCTACAGCTGATATCCAGACACGCACACAAACCAACGTATTGAGTGTGCCCATTAATGCCGTGACCACGCGGGATAAAAATGACACGCTAAAGGTGGGTAATAATAAAAAAACAACACCGGCTGTCGCAGGCGCACCAACCACAACTGCAGAAGAAGACCTTGAAGTTGTCGTGTTCGTAAAAGACTCTACCAATAAAGTGCAGAAAGTGGTAGTTGCCACCGGCATCCAGGATATTAACTATATTGAAATTACCAGCGGGCTTAAGGAAGGGCAGGAGGTGATTACGGGCCCGTACGAGATGGTAAGCAAAGTGATCAAGGAAGGCATGAAGGTAAAAGTGGTAGACAAAAAAGATCTTTTTGAGAAGAAGAAGTAA
>JAKFCK010000305.1:0-7819 GCA_036676685.1 Chitinophagaceae bacterium
AAGATGATCCGTGACGAGCGTCCCGATATTATAGTTGTGCGCTTTTGGCTGCCTTTTATGGGCCCATGTTTTGGCACGATCCTGCGGCAGGCAAAAAAAAATAAACATAGCCGCGTTGTTTGTATCGCCGATAATGTAATACCGCATGAAAAGCGCGCCGGGGACGAAGCCTTTACAAAATACTTTATTAAGCCTGTGGATGCATTTATTACCATGAGTAAAAATGTATTGAACGACCTTGCCAAATTTAATACCGGCAAACCGGCGGTTTATGTCCCCCACCCTTTGTATGATAATTTCGGGGCGAAGGTTTCTAAGATTGAAGCAAGAAACCGCCTTGACATTCATTTGGATGAACCTGTGATTTTGTTTTTTGGCTTTATCCGCAAATACAAGGGGCTGGATATTCTATTAGAAGCTATGGCGTTGCTGAGGGATAGGATGCCCGCGCTTAAATTAATGATAGCCGGGGAATTTTATGATGACAAAAAACATTACGAGGAACAGATCACCACACTCGGCCTGGAACAAAAATTGATTCTAAAAACAAACTTTATCGCGGATAGCGAAATAAAATATTATTTCTGCGCTGCCGACCTTGTGGTGCAACCTTATCGCAATGCCACCCAGAGTGGTGTAACCCCATTGGCCTACCACTTCGAAGTGCCCATGCTCGTGACCAATGTGGGCGGACTGCCGGCAATGGTACCGGACAATAAAGTTGGACTTGTTGCAGAACCGGAGCCGCATGCAATCGCGGATAAGATTGTGCTTCACTTCCAAAAAAGAGAAGGTTGGTTCATGGAAGACCTTAAAGAAGAAAAGAAAAAATACAGCTGGGACATTATGGTCAATAAAATCCTGGAACTTGGCCTGGCATAGTAAAGCCCCCCTCAGGATAGGCCTTGCGGGAGGAGGAACAGATGTGAGCCCGTATTGTGACCAGTTTGGTGGCGCAGTACTTAATGCCACGATTTCCCTGTATGCCAATGCTACAATTGAACCCATACCCGGGAACCGCATCATCATAGCAGCGGTGGACAGGCAGGAGCAACAGGTTTTTAAATCAATCCCACAGTTGCCCATCGATGGTAAACTGGACCTGTTGAAAGCTGTATACAACAGGGTTAACAAGGATTACATGATGCCATCTACCGGCTTTAAGCTATCCACTTTTGTAGATGCCCCTGCGGGCTCCGGCCTGGGCACCTCATCTACACTCGTTGTAGCAATTGTTGGCGCTTTCAAAGAAATGATGCAAATCCCGTTAAGTCCGCATGAAATTGCAAAGTATGCCTGGGATATAGAACGGAATGATCTCCAATTCTCCGGTGGAAGACAGGACCAGTATGCTGCAACTTTCGGAGATTTTAATTTTTTAGAATTTAAGGGTAATGAAGAAGTGATTGTTTCTCCTCTGCGACTTGATGCAGGATTGGTTGAGGGCATACAAAATAAATTATTGCTGTATTACACCGATACCAGCCGCAACAGTGCCCATATTATAGACGAACAGGTAAAAAACGTAATTGAACAGAACCAGGAAAGCATCGATGCAATGCACCACCTGAAAGAACAGGCGATATGGATGAAAACTATATTAGCCGAAGGGAAAATAGATGAACTGGGGTCACTACTGCATTTTGGATTTATGCATAAAAAAAATATGGCTGCCAATATTACAAACCCGGTGATAGAAAAAATCTATGCAGCCGCGTTGGAGGCGGGTGCTACAGGAGGAAAAATCAGTGGTGCAGGAGGCGGAGGTTTTATGGTATTTTATTGTCCCGGTAGCACCAAACCTGCCGTTGCTCTCGCCCTCGCCCGATTCGGTGGGCAGGTAAGGGAATATAGTTTTGTCAGCAAGGGTTTGGAAACCTGGACTTCTTAGTGCTGCTACTTTCCAATGACTGCGAGTATGCCGGTTTGTTACCTCAGCCACACTGCCTACCTTTGCAGCATTAAAAAAATCCGATGAACGAATTGATAAAAAATATTATACAGGCTTCGATCGATACCAAACAACTTGTGTTGCAGGATGAGGTGCTGTTAAAAACAATTGACGATTGTGTTATCGTGATGACTAAAGCATTTAAAAACGGTAAAAAAGTTTTGTTCTGTGGTAATGGGGGAAGTGCCGCGGATGCGCAGCACCTTGCCGCTGAATTAAGCGGCAGGTTTTACAAAGACAGGGATGCTTTACCCTCGGAAGCACTACATGTAAACAGTTCTTATCTTACCGCAGTGGCTAACGACTATAGTTTTGATGTCATCTATTCAAGACTTGTGGGTGGATTTGGCCAGCCAGGAGATGTGCTGGTTGCCATCAGCACTTCCGGTAACAGTATGAATATAGTGAACGCTGTAACAAGGGCAAATGAACTCGGCATGGTTACTATTGGGTTTACAGGTGCAACGGGGGGGGAAATGAAAGAACTCTGCCACCATTTAGTCAATGTGCCTTCAACAGATACACCCAGGATCCAGGAAAGCCATATAATGATCGGGCACATCATCTGCCAGTTAGTGGAGGATCAATATTTTACACCTGCCGCGGATCCGCTGTCAAGTTTATGATAATAAATGAAGCCATCATTCTTTGCGGCGGGCTGGGGACAAGGATTGCCGGCGTTCTTCCGGGGATCCCTAAAGTACTGGCTCCTGTTGCTGGCAAGCCTTTTCTTTCCTATGTTATTCGACACCTTGAACAGCAGGGTATATCAAAATTTATCCTGGCAGCGGGGTACCGCCATGAGCTAATTGCAAAGTATATTGAGGATGAATTTGTGAACGGCAGAAATTCACTAGAACAATCAATTTTTGAATTTTCTGTAGAACAAAAGGCATTGGGAACCGGCGGCGCTATACGGCTTGCATTTAAGAAAACTTTATCTGAACATATACTGGTTCTCAACGGTGATACTTTATTCAACATTGATTTAAAAAGTTTTGCTGATTTTCACCTGCGAGCAGGAGTTATGTGCACAGTGGCAATAAAACCAATGAACAATTTTGACCGGTATGGCGCAGTACAATTTGATGCACCGGGAAATATTCTTGCGTTTAAGGAGAAGCAGTTTTTTACCTCCGGTTATATAAACACCGGTACTTACCTCCTTCAAAAAAATGCGTTTACAGATCTGCCTTTGCCGGAAGTATTTTCCTTCGAAAAAAATTATCTTGAGCAATATATCCACACACAGAAAATATTGGCTATGGTCCAGGATAAATATTTTATCGACATCGGGGTGCCGGAAGACCTGGAAAAAGCCCGGCAGGAATTAAGTTTTTTTACCAATCAAAACGGCCCCGGGTCGTAAAAAATATGCTGGACCTGAAAAAGATTGATAAAAGCTGGACACTTTTCCTGGACAGGGATGGCGTGATTAACCATGAAAAGTACAATGATTACATTCATAAATGGGAGGAATTTAACTTCTACGATGGGGTGCTGGACGCTTTTAAGGTCTTTGGCCAAAAATTCGGGCATATCATTGTGGTCACCAACCAAAAAGGTGTGGGCAAAGGTTTAACAAAACTGGAAGACCTGTACCAGATACACGCAAATATGGAACATGCAATCCTGGAAGCCGGCGGGAGATTGGACGCGGTATATTATTGCAGCGATATGGAAGACGACAGTCCTTATAGGAAACCAAACCCCGGCATGGGGCTGCAGGCTGCAGAAAGATTCCCTGGCATCAACCTGGATAAGGCCATTATGGTTGGGAATACAATGAGTGACATGGAGTTTGGGCGCAACCTGGGCGTGTGGACCATTTTTTTACCTACGACCCGGCCCGAAGTGGACCTCGGAGATCCAAGGATCGATGCAGTATATGATTCCCTGATAAGTTTTGCCCATTCGCTATAAGTAAGCCTTATTAGTTAAATTTATTCTATAAAACATCCTCCCTTCACCAGTTTGCAAAATCTTTGGCTAATTTTAGATATGAAATTTTTCGCAGTCCTGCTATCCTGTTTTGTTATCCAATTTTCCTCCAGCGCCCAAAGGTTTTCACCGGCGGATAAAACTTTTTTAAATCAAAAGCAGGATAGCCTGCAAAAACTTTCCGATAAGATTGTGACCGGTATCAACGCACTGGACCGCCTCAAGGCTGATAGTATTTTCACAAAAGTTTTTGTAAGGGCGCTTAAAACAAATCATTCCTACAATTTTCCTTTTGATTCCCTCTATGCTGTGTCACGGTTATACGCCCCGGACAGCAGCTTCAGGATATTTACCTGGCAATTAGTGATTAACGACAACGTGATAAGGCAACATGGCGCCATACAGATGAAAACTGCGGATGGTTCCCTGAAATTATTTCCCCTCATAGACAAGTCAGACATCACAGGCAATATGGCTGACACCATCGCTAACCATTTTGGTTGGATGGGTGCAGTGTATTATAAAATTATTGAAACCAAACACCAGGGTCGAACCTATTACACCCTGTTGGGCTACGATGAAAATAATATCCGGAGCAATAAGAAGATCATTGAAATTTTATCTTTTGAAAACGGGCAACCGATGTTTGGTGCCCGCCAGTTCAGCATCGCCAGTGGATTTGGCTATAATAATAAAATGGCCAGGTTCATTATGGAATATAAAAAACAAGCCAGCCCACGCCTTACATACGACGCTGACCTGAACATGATCATATTCGAGCACCTCGTCTCGGAATCAAATCAGCCCAATAAAAAATGGACCTTGATCGGGGATGGTGATTATGAGGGTTTCAAATGGACGGACGGGCGATGGGTTTATGTGAACAAGGTATTTAATGAAGTAACCCCCGAGGGCCAGGCGCCAACACCTATGCCTATCAGGGATGATAAAGGGGACATTGACGAGACAAAATTAAAAGGAAATGAACCTGCAGCGCCTGCCAAAGGCAAACCTGTTCCCAAAAAAGGCAATAACTAAACTTAACACCGCATTGGTTGTTACAGGTTTGATAAATCCTCCCGCGGGGAAATCTGTTTTTACATAATTACGTACCTGTTTCAAAAGAATTACGATGCAAAAAATTATCCTGTTCATTTTTTTGGGTTTTATCAGTCTTAGCAGCTGTGCCAATAAAAAAACAACTACTATGGTTGACCCGGTAATTTCCACAGGGTTAAAAACCGATACCGTAACATTTGGAAATGGCTGTTTCTGGTGCACGGAAGCTATATTCCAGGAAGTAGAAGGCGTAATAAGTGTAGAAAGCGGGTACAGCGGCGGCAAGGTAGCCAACCCGACTTACGAGCAGATAGGCACAGGTGTCACAGGACATGCCGAATGCCTGAACATTATCTATGATCCTTCTAAGGTAAGCTATGATGAATTGCTGGAAATATTCTGGCAAACACATGATCCTACCACCTTAAACAGGCAGGGCAATGATATCGGGCCGCAATACCGTAGCGTCATTTTTTACCATAACCCGCAGCAAAAAGAAGTGGCGGAGAAATATAAAGCAGCACTTGATAAAAGCGGTGCTTTTCCGCGACCCATCGTAACCACGATGGAACCCTTTACAAAATTTTATAAGGCAGAAAACTACCACCAGAATTACTACAACGAAAACGGAAGCCAGCCTTATTGCCAGTTTGTGATAAGGCCAAAAGTGGAGAAGTTCAGGAAAGTGTTTAAGGATAAGTTGAAGAAGGGTTGACGGTGAACGGTGAACCTTTGAAGGTGAAAGGTTGAAGCTAAAGGTGAAGGGTAGAATAGTTCAAAGGGTACTAATCCGCAACCCGGCACCCGCACCATTCAAAATTCAACATTCAACATTCAACATTATTTCTTATTCACTCTTCTCAATTCAAGCATATTGAGACTGTTGGGCCAGAAATTATTCACGTTATTATGTACGAGATGGATGGCCATATCATACCAAAGTGGCACAACAGGGGCATCCTGTACGATTAGCTTATCCATTTGCTGGTATAAACCATAACGGGTCGAATCGTTCTCTTCCTCCAGGGCTTTTTCATAAAGGCGGTCAAAATTTTCGTTTTTGTACCTCGTATAGTTGGGAGGCGCAGGATTTTTACTATAGAAAACACTTAAGTAGTTTTCTGCATCCGGGTAATCGGCGATCCAGCTTCCGCGGAAAAACAATGCCTGCCCCTTGCTGGTCTGTTCCAGCAATAAACTTTTTTGAATCGTTTCCACCTGTACATTAATTCCTACCTGTTTTAATTCATTAGCTACATAACTGGCCAGGTTGGAATAGATCGGGATCGTGAGCAGAGTGATCTCCGGCATTTGCGTTCCCGGCCCAAAACCTGCCCCGGCTAATAATTGCCTGGCTTTTACGGGGTCATAGCCATATCCTTTGACAACTGCCGCATCAAAAGATGGCAACCCTTGAGGAACAAAACCGCTTTCTGCAGGTATGCCGATGGAATTGCGCAGGTAGAGCATCATCTTTTTGCGGTTGATGCTATAATTTATCGCTTGTCGCACCGCTTGTTGACGGAGTGGGGAATTTTTTAGTAAGGCATTACTGCTATCGAATAATATCCCGAAATATTCTATGTTCAGGTAAGGATGTTTGTGCAACATCAGTTTGCCCTGCCATTGTTTTTTAAGATGGCCTGTTTTTGTCAGCACCTCATCCTTGAATGAAGGATCTATATCGTTAATAAAATCCAACCTCTTTTGACTAAACTCCAGGAACTCGGTAGCTTTGCTATCATAAAAATTTACCTTTATCCCGTCAAGGTACGGTAACGAATATCCGCTGCTATCCTTTTCGAAATAATTTTCGTTTTTCTTCAGGATCAATGCCTGGCCCTCCTCCCAGGCTACGAAACTAAACGGCCCTGTTCCCACGGGATGCCGCCTGAATTCCACACCATATTTTACCACTGCTTCCCTTGGTACTATCGAACAGTATTGCATACTCAGGATGCCCAGGATAGGATGAAAAGGTCTCAATAGACTTAACTGGAAGGTGGAATCATTCAATACCAGGAAGGGCTGCAGGCTGTCTACCCTGTTATTAAATATCCACCCCCCCGGGCTCGCCGTATTCTTATCGAGGATCCTGCTAAAGCTATATTGCACATCAGCCGCCGTAACCCTTCTACCCTTCCCATTTTTAAAGGCGGGGTCATCCGGGAAAAAAACATCAGTGCGAAGTTGAAAAATTATGTTTCTTTTGTCTTCGCTAAAAACCCAGCTTTTAGCCAGCAGCGGTTTTATCTCCAGGTTTTGATCAACTTCTACCAATGTGCTGTACAACTGGTGCACAGCCCACATGATCGATTGATTTTTTGCAAATGCAGGATCAAGAGAGGAAATACCACTGGATTCATTATAGCGGAAGATTTTTTTTTCTGTATGCGTTCTTGATGCACAGGAAGCAAACATACTAAGGAGATAAAAAATCGTAATGGCTGCCAGGACTCCAGGCAAATGCTTAACATTCATAAATGGGGTTGATCACATAAAAATAAACAAAGCGCGGCAATTACCATTTATCAATTCCGCAACACCTCCTTCACCCAAATATGGCTAATTTTATTCTGTTAAAAACTCCACATCATGAATAAACGGTTCCCACGTAACCTTAAGCATATTTTTCTCCTGGTAATCTGCAGCACTATTGCAGGGCAGGTATTTGCACAACCTTTGAATAAAACCGAAAAATTCACACGGCAGGATACCCTTAGGGGCAGCATCGGTCCCGGACGTATCGGCTGGAATGTTTTGCATTATGATATTACCGTGCAACCCGATTACAACAGTAAAACAATAACAGGTAAAAACATCATTAAGTTTTTTGATGAAGGTACTAAGCTTATGCAGGTAGATCTG